>JAHRVB010000163.1 GCA_019090895.1 Kangiellaceae bacterium | reverse complement strand
TTGTTCTGCTTTTTCTTGTCTAACATTAAATAAATCAATTAAGTTTTGTACTACCCTTTCTGATGAGAAATTGTCTACCAGCTTTCCAATGTAAACGACTGAATATTTAGAATCAGATTCCATACTTTCTTTCCTTTTTTCTTATTGTACTTTTTCTACTAATTGACGTTGAGTAACAGAATCGAATATGTATCGCCCCTGTTCGACTCTAACGTTGGGAGGATTTCCCGTATTATTGAATAGTTCATAACCTTCTTTCAAATTTAACCAAAACGAATACCATTGGTTTTCTTTATGATGTTCTAATATTTTATCTTCTAACTTGAATGGGAATGCATGCACTCGAAAAAACGGCTGTCCATTTTTCAACGCCGCAACCGACAAAGCATAAATTTCGTTAATATAGTCATCTGTCATTGCGTAACAGCCGATTGAAACACAATTACCATGAACCATTAGTGCGCTTCCGGTGCGGCCGTGATATCGGTCATACTGATTAGGGTAACCTAAATTGAAAGATAAATGGAATCGACTCCAAGGGTTTAGTCGTGCTGCATTAACAAAGTAGAAACCTTCCGGACTTTGTAAATCACCTTGTTTGGTTTTAGGGCCTAACTCGCCAGAAAAAATGCAGATGGAGTAGTCTTTGAAGTGCGCATACTTACCCTCACTTGTTGCGAGCCAAACTTCAAGTGTCGCAGATTGTTTAAAGATCCGAATAAAAATTGGTGAACCATATTCAAGTCCTTTTTTCGTGAGCTCTTCTTTGAGTTTCAATTCAACCTGCGAAATCGCTTTTTCGGCGCGTTGACTTGAAGGGAATTCTACGCCATTAGCTCTCAAAGATAATATGATAAGAATAATAGTGAGTGATAATATATTAAATTTCATTTAATTTTATTTTTTAAAGTTTCACTTTGCAGTTATCATGTTTTAGCTCCTAGCTCCTAGCTCCTAGCTCCTAGAATTCTAAACCTATCAACATTTCAGCTAAATCAGGTTGCCAACCGAATTGTTTTAATTTAACTCGGTTATTCATGACGACCACCCCTTCCTCTTGCAAAAAACCCTTTTGCATTTCGGCTTGACGAGTTCCTTTCTCAAAAGCTAACTGCCCGCTACTTCTCAATATTCTATACCAAGGTAAATTCATAGACGAAGGCGCTAAACCCAAAGATTTCCCAACCAAGCGTGCGCGTCCAGGTAGTCCAGCAAGATCCGCTATCTGTCCATAACTGGCAACCTTACCACTGGGAACGACTTGAACCGTTTTCCAGATTCTAATGACCTTTTCGCTAGGTTGTTTCATTGATGTATTAAAGCTAGATAGGAAAACAAAGGTCTACAATATGACAAACTTGTTATCGAGACGAGATACTTCTACATCAAGATTAAATCGCATTGCATAGAGTGCATTTATTTTCTTTAAAAAAGGTTCCATGGCTTTTTTCTCATTAGAAGAAAATGAACTATAAAGATGTATGGGACGTTGCATCATCCATTGACTGTGCGGCAAGACCATTCTTTGCTCGGTCACACCATTAATTGTAAATTGGTGCATTCCTAGTCGTCTGGGTACTCGGGTTGGCTCGGTAATATGTATATCGTTAGTTTCTCGGGAATACCATTCTGATAATCGCACAGCAGTATCTTCGAGCACGGGCCAATGCGTATCGAACAGATTAGCTAAGATTGGAAATAATGTTTCTGGAATTTCATCATCGGCGATAAAATCTCCTTCTAACTCAGCGGAATTTTGCATCCGCTTTATCCAACCAACCACATTAGGCGCTTGTTCATTTAGCATTTCAAACGAATTTGGTTCGCGATACATGTGCGCAAATAATGGACCATAGAATCCGAAGTCCGCTATGCAGGGAATATCACCTAATAAGAATGAATGGGCTTCGAAATGCTTGTCTAGGTCAACGAGAAATCCTTTTTCAAACCATTGTTCTATCGCTGGAATCGTTTTTTCTGTAATACCCAAAGCCGGCACCATACTTTTGAACCGGTCTCCGACTTTCTTTCCTAAAAATTTTCGAACGAAACCAGGAGATTTTGGGCTAACAACTTTGCCAAATTCCTTAAATATGAACGACCGATCTTTATTGTTCCAACGGTAATGCATTGCTGGAATTAATAGCCACTCGTCGCCGTAGAGTTCGAGTAACAGTGATACTAATCGTTGTTTTGGAGAACTTGGGTAAACAGACTTTTCTGGGAACTTAACTTCGAGTTGATCGATAATATTGGAGGTATCTTGCAAATACTCATTGTCAGGCGTTTTTACCACTGGTATAAATTTGACGCCGGTATTGGGAACAATCGTATCTTTATAGACTCGAACCGTCGACAATATTTCGTCATAAGGGATGGATTTATAGTCTAAATAAGCACGAGCCTTGCCACTATACAGAGAAAATTCTGTTCCATAGAGCGTGTAGTTTGACATCATCAAATTTACCTTTATTATTTCTCTTGAACCAAGTTTACACCATAAGTACAAAATCCACAGTGGAATAGCACTATTCCGTGATGGAAGACCAACAACCACGAGAACAAACACACTATGAAGTGGATAGATATCGGCGTTAATTTAACCAATCAGCGCTTTGACAAAGACAGAGAAGCGATAATAATCGCAGCACAACAAACAGACATTGTTGCCCAGATTGTCACCGGGACTAATTTACAAGAAAGTCAGCAGGCTCTGCAATTGTCTTCACAATATACCAACCAACTATTCTCCACGGCTGGTTGCCACCCTCACGATGCAAAGAATTTTGAAGAAACTCATATCCGACAAATCCAGGCAATTTTAGAGCATGATTCAGTGGTAGCTGTTGGAGAGTGTGGTCTGGATTTTAACCGAGATTTCTCCCCAAGAGAGACTCAGATTAAGGTGTTTGAACAGCAACTCACGCTCGCAGTAGATTGTAAAAAGCCCTTGTTCTTACACGAGCGTGACGCATTTGAAACACAATTAAAATTATTGAAAAAATATCGTTCTAAATTAACAGGAGCGGTTGTTCATTGTTTTACCGGTACCAAGGAACAATTATTGGCTTATTTAGACCTCGATTTACACATTGGTATTACTGGATGGATTTGCGATGAACGCCGAGGTAAGGCGCTTAGAGAGATTGTTCATCTCATTCCAGAAGATCGTTTGATGTTAGAGACTGATGCGCCTTACCTGTTACCTCGAGACATGCGTCCTCGACCGAAATCGAGTCGTAATTTACCGCAATATTTACCTCATATTGGAAAAGCGGTAGCACAGCTTCGCGACGTCGACACGGTAACTTTGGCAGAGCAGTGTTATCAAAATACCATTTCTTTTTTCGGCCTAACGCAGTTGAGTGACTTTTAATGAAAGCCTGTAATCAACAAATCATTCTATTACACGGACTAGGCCGCTCTCCGCGAAGTATGCGAAAACTTGAACGAGCACTAAAAAATCAAGGCTACCGAGTACTTAACGCGGGCTACCCAGGTGTATCAAAAGGTTACCAAGAAATTCTAACCGGTTTACTATCGACGCTGAACCAATGGATTGATGCTAGTTTGCCGGTCCATTTTATAGGGCACTCTTTTGGCGGTATTTTAATTCGAGGTTTATTGGCTGAGTCTCCTCAGTGGAATATAGGCCGATGTGTCATGCTGGGCTCTCCGAATAAAGGTACAGCTACTGCGACCTACATGCTGAATCACCCGGTGTTAAAGTACTTTACCCCCAAAGTCACTCATGACTTAACGCCTGATAGTGAACTGATCCGCCATTTACCTGAGCCGAGCATTGAAACGGGAATCATTGCTGGAGATCAGCCCAGTAGCATCCTGGTCCCAGTCACTTGGTTTTACAAAACGGCCACCAACAATGCACCGGGCGACGGCGTAGTAGAGCTATACAATACTCAATGTCGCAAAATGTCCGACTTTATAGTACTGCCCTTGCATCACTCGTTTATGATGTGGGATAGTCAGCTTATTGAGCAGGTCATACATTTTTTGCAATATGCCCGTTTTAGTCATCAGGACGAGTGATAGGAAGAAGTTAATTTATGTCGAAATCGGAAAATACTATTGAGCAACAACCACATCAGTTTGCACTACTCAAACAGAAACGGTTTCTACCCTTTTTCCTCACTCAAGCATTAGGCGCTCTCAACGATAATATATTCAAGAATGCGCTTGTCATTATGATTGGATTTAGAGGCATATCCGCGTTGGGATTGGATTCGAAGTTACTCGTAACAGCCGCTGCCGTTATTTTTATTCTACCTTTCTTTTTATTTTCTGCGACTGTGGGCCAACTTGCAGATAAATTTGAAAAGTCTCGCTCAATTCGTTTTATCAAACTAGCTGAAATCGGCATTATGATGTTAGCCTCGCTCGGGCTTTATCTAGACAATCCGATAATGCTGCTTACTGTTTTATTTTTGCTTGGTTTCCAGTCGACTGTATTTGGTCCGATTAAATATGGACTGCTTCCCCAACATTTAGAAGAAGATGAACTAGTCGGTGGAAATGCGTTGGTCGAATCAGGCACCTTTCTCGCCATACTAATAGGGACCATTATCGGTGGAGCGATAGCAGCTCTCGAGGGGGACATTGTGTTTTGGTTATCGTCTGCCATTCTCACCGTGTCAGTAATGGGATATTTTGTCAGTACAAAAATCCCACACACCGCTTCTGTCGCCCCCGAACTAAAAATAAACTGGAACCCGTTTAGTGAAACTTATCGAAATCTAAAATTTTTAAAATCCAATAAAGTTGTATTCTTAGCCATTTTAGGCATCTCTTGGTTTTGGTTTTATGGCGCTGTTTTTTTGGCTCAGATCGCTAATTATACTCAATACTCTCTAGCCGGCAAAGAAACCGTTGCAACATTGATCTTAGCGGTATTTTCTATCGGCATAGGTATCGGTTCGGTACTTTGTGAGCGACTATCAAACGGTCGAGTAGAAATCGGGCTCGTCCCTATTGGCGCGATTGGTCTCAGTGTGTTTGCAATTGATCTTTACAACGCCAATCCACAAACGGGCATGGAAGCAATTTATTCTTGGAAAGAGTTTATCGCAATGTCGCACAACTGGCGCATTTTGTTCGATATAGCATTCATTGGTATCTTTGGTGGAATTTATACGGTTCCGCTTTATTCACTGGTCCAACAAAGAAGCGATAAGAAACACTTATCCCGAATTATTGCTGGCAATAATATATTGAATGCACTATTTATGGTGGTATCAGGATTGTTCTCGATGATATTGTTGTCCTTTGATTATTCTATCCCTCAACTGTTTTTGATAACCGGTATCATTAATATATTAGTGGCTATCTATGTATTCACCAAAGCACCTGAGTTCATTACACGTTTCATAACTTGGTGTTTGATCAATAGCTTGTATCGAATTAGGCAACTAAATCTAAGTTCGATCCCTAAGAAAAGTGGCTGCGTTTTAGTTTGCAATCACGTGAGCTTTGTTGATGCATTAATCATCGGCGGTTATTGCAAAAGAAATGTCAAATTCGTAATGGACTATAAGATTTTTAAACTTCCTATTGTTGGCCCATTTTTTAAACTTATTGGTGCAATTCCGATAGCACCAGCACGAGAGAATCAAGCGTTGATGGATTCCGCGTTCGACAGTATCGCTAAGGCGCTCGAGCAAGATGAAGTAGTCTGCATATTCCCCGAGGGCAAGCTCACCGCTGATGGTCAGTTAGGAGAGTTCAAGCAAGGTATTGAACACATCATTCAGCGTACACCAGTTCCAGTGATTCCAATGGCGCTTAAAGGATTATGGGGAAGCTGGTTCAGCCGTAAGAACGGAATGGCTATGACCGGAGTTCCCAGAAAATACATGTCTAAGATCGAACTCGTTGTCGGCGAATTGATTCCTGCAGAAGAAGTTAATCGCCATACACTACGAGACAAAGTATTTGCGTTGCATGGCTATGGTCTTTGATAGCTAATTAAAGTATTTCTATAAAACGACGCTATAATTTATTTCCTTCCGAAAACTAACACCGGTTCAATGGCTAAACCAAGAGAGCTAGTTTTCGGTATTTCTACGGTCATCAACTTTCCATTTCGGTATGCTAGTGGATGCTCAAACAATGAGTTCTGGAACAGGCTATTTTTTGTCATTAATCGCTCGTTATCAGAAGCTCTGAAAATCTGTAACTGATTAATATTATTCTCCTTATGGCTGCTTTCGTTTCGAAGATAATGTGACAGCTCATGTGGTGACGCCAACCACTGATTATTCATAGCGACTAAGTAATCACCGGATAAGATACCCAGTTGCTCTGCCACTGAACCCGACTTAACCGTTTTCACTCTAACCGCGTTGTAACCGTTATATCCGAGCATATTCCAACCACCACCATCCATAGCTCCCGGCGCTTTAATTTTTATGACATTCCCATTTCTTAGAATTTTTAACTCATCATTAGGCTGTGTGTTGGCGTTTATTAAGGCCCGCCAAATTTTAACAGAATCGATTATCTTCTCACCATTAATACTCACTAAACAGTCTCCACTCTGCCATTCTGACATTTCAACACCGGAATTTGGTTTAATATCTGTAAGACACAGTCTAGGTAACTCGGATTGCATCGCTCGAAGGTTAAGCATATTACGAGCCATTGATTGAAAACGGAGCAACGACTGATAACTAACATGACCTGGATTTTCCGGTTGATCGAATCCCATTTTACTCAACTTCTCTAATTCACTCGTTACGACGAAGTCTGCTTGTAGGTAGAAGCCACTAGAAGTTAATCGCATCATCAGTTGCTTGATGAATTGAGGCGGAATTAACATCATCGGATATTTTTCATATAACCCAAATGCTTCTTGAAACTTCATCGCTAACACTGCAGCTTGTGTAGTTAACCCTGCTGTGCGGCCGATTAGAATTGCATTTTTAGGGTCATCCGTTGAAGTCAATTCGTGTAATAACTGATTTCCTAACAAGTAAGCTGAAAATGAATTTTGGTTAATCAACATTAATAACTCGCTGTACTTGACCAGTGGATGATCTCGTTTCAGTAGCTTAAGTTCTTGAACTAGCCCGATAGAATCATTTGGGGTGGCAATCGATTGCATTATTTTAGTCTCAAGAAGTTCAATTTTGGCTTGAGTATCCGCCAAAATCATTGTTTCCGAGTTTCGCTTAAGACGATGAGTCTGTTGCCAATCATTCGGGTCGACCAATTGTTCAGCAGATGTCGGCCATCGATTCGGACCTATCCACTGATTCTCTTTAGCTTGCCATGTATGATAATTTTCGAACGAATTAACACCGAAGCTATTAATGATTCGAGCACTTTGGTTAACCTTATTCGATTGTATTTCCACGCCAACTAAGTCTTTTCCCGTTAGAGCGATTAATTCATCGATTTTTTGTTGCTCTTCTTTCTCAGCATCTCTTTGGCTAAAAGCTAATACCCGTCCAATATCCCAATATTTAATTTGTCCATTGATGCCACTCCATAAAAGCTTATTTTTCTTTCTATCGTGATAGAGCGAAAGAATCGCTGATGCATCTAACGGAATATCAACAAGAGTAGAACCCGTGCTTATTTTGATCAATTGCGCTCGCGGCATAACCGTCGCATTGCCTTTTAATGCTAGCAACCAATCTGAACCAATATCGGCGTAAAGTATTGGAGTAGTACTCAATCTTCTATCAATAACCTGTTCCGTAGTAAGAAGATTTGCAGACAAAATAAAGCTATTTCTTCGTCCTGTAATCAATACCCTATCGGCGACATCATCATAAATCACGTTTTTGTAATAACGATCTCTTTTTTCTTCTTCTAAAACGAAATTCGAGAGACCACTATCTTTTTCCTCAACTTTGGTCCACAACTGTAACTTTCCGGATACGGTTGTCAAGATCAGTTTATCTTTCAAAAAACGAACTCTAGAAACCTCTTCACCGATGTTTATAGAAGCCATTAGTTTCGCGTCAACCTTGCTTTGGGATAACTCATAGATTTTACATTCAAGCCCATCACAAGAGACGACCTTGCTATCATTAGCACTAAAACTGACTAATTCTTGAGCCATCTCAATATCAGCGTTCTCTCCCTTAAAAGTGGCAGCTTTCTCAAGACGATTGGTACTAATCAAATAACTGTCGAAATTCAAATCTGAATTTTCAACAAATACGATTAACCATTTGCGACCGCTCGACATTATGTATCCAGATTTTCGATTCGTATCGATTGCTAGTTTGAGGCTTCTATTTGAGTTTGGATCCGCCAATAACCAATAGCCTCGTTTTTTACTAACCGAAAGTACATTTTCATTTTTTAGGGGTAGCAGTATTTCACCGAGGCCACCTGGTTCACCGAGTACTATAGGCTCTAACCCAGAAGGTTTAGAGTGTGTAAGCTCGCCTGAATTGGAATAACGAATCTTTTCTTTATTCTCAAAGAGGTACTCGGAAAATTTTAGTAGTGTAGATCCATACCCTTTTGCCTTTTCAACGAGCATAGAAGCTAGATCTATCTGATAGGAATAGCTTTTCAGTTCCGCCGAACCAATTTTAGCTAACACGTTAATTTGATCATAGAAAATGGGATCGATTCCTGTATCGACAAAAAGCTGATTACCACCAACGTCCATTGCAATCACCGACAATGGTAAATCGGCTATCATTGTGCTCTTTTGATTATTATGCTGATAAATCGTACCGTCACTGTATCCCACATAAACAGTCTGAAAATCGTCGGACGAAACCACACTTGTTGCAGTCGTATAATCGTTAGGGCGAAGTACTTCTCCAACCATTTTTCGCTCTAAATTATAACGAACGGTATTGCCACCAATGGTACTGATCAATACTTCATTGGTTAATTTCGAATAATTCAATGAAACTGGGTAAGCTAATGGCGTTCCGTCAATACCGATAGACTGTATTACGGTACCATCAAATCCTAAACGAAGTATTCTCGACTCACTATCGCTCATACTGAAATCAGCATCAGATTCAACAGAGTCTATTCGCCATGGATTCGCATAATTCAAAAATACAAATGCGGACTCTTTTGTTTTAAGATTGCTAGAACATGAAAATATATTTGCTTCAAATTCTGGTAATACAAATTCCCAAATCACCTTTTCACTAAGCCAATTGTACCGCCATATTTTGTTACTTGATACTAACAACAATTCATGTGAATCATCCGTCCTACACATTTGTTTAGCATGCTTACTCGAGTCAGTTATTGTTGACTTAACAATATCGCCAGTCGCAACAAATCGATGTTGAAGTAATCCGTTAGAAGACAAGAGTGAGACAAAACGATGATCAAAACTTGTCGTCATAACGACGACATCTGATACTCGATGTGGTAATTTATTTTTGACCTTGTAGAGCCAAAACGAATCAGTTAATCGGTTCGAACTGAGTAGTCCTAGTTCAGGTTTTTGAAGTAAAATAGCGCTATCTTCACTTTGACCGATAAGACTAGACGCGTACTCACGGCTGCCTCGATGGTAATATTTATGAGACGAAATTAATTCTCTAGAATCCAACAATTGACCATTCCAGTTAATATCGACATCATTTTTGGAATTAATGATTAGACTTTCTAATCGATTAAGCTGATTATTGATCGCGCCGGCCTGGCTTCTTTTTTCACCACTGAGTACATCGTTATAGGAAACATCATCTCCACACGCTGGATCAGAGGTCAATGCTGAGATATCGCTAGGCCAGTTAAGCGATATGTGATTAACTTTTTGCCTAGTTTGGACATCCCATATATCGATGGTGTCAGCGATACGCATCCAGTCTCTTTCTTCACTATCTTCTATTTGAAAATAACAATAACGAGACTGCACAGCCGCTATTAATTTACCATCTTGTGATACGTTTAGTTTTAAAGCCCTTTCTTTATAAAGCGGAGGTAAAATCTTTACCACTGAGTTAGCTTTCGACCTGGCCTCGAAGATTATTGTCAGCCCATTTTCGTAAACTAGTGACCATTTGTCTTGATGGAACGACACTTTTATCGCTTCGAACGATGCAAGCCAACCAGTTTTTAATCGCTCCAGGTAGCCAGGGTCGACTTCCCCGATCGATTCGGAAGTCACCGATTGAATTACTTTTTTTGAAGATAATTCGACTAATTTATATCCACCTTCGGTGGTAAACAGTAGTAGCCTATCGCCAGTTTGATCTGGCAAGAAATAAATCATTTTCTCTTCAACTAGAAAATCGAATTCATCAATCTTTAGATTCTTCCAATCGAGCCGGCGCACACTTTGTTGCTCTAATCCGTATTCGAAAATATTGCTGCCGTCATTACTAATCATTAAGAGATAGCTACCCGCTGTTGGTAATCGGTATTGATGTAATAATTGATTGGACTTAAGATCGAACAACAACGCTTGATCACCCCTTCGGCCGATGGCGTAATTACCACCCGCAGAAACAGATGGTAAATTATCGAATTTAATACCGAGTTGTTCACTCCAAGATTTTTCCATCACCTTAGCGTTTGTATGATATTCCTCGTTTCCAGTAATGGAGTTTTTGTCTAGTTTCTTCGCATTGAGAAAGAAGGTAAGCGCTTCCTCGTATTGTTTATCATCAAGATTCTGACGACCATAACCCGCATAAGCTTGCGCCAAGTTATTTTCCGCATTTTTCTTTTCAACGACCGCTTGTTGTTTGGCCACCGTTGCTTCTACTTGTTTAAAATAAGCGAGTATTCCTGCTCCTACCGCTACCACTGCCAACATTGCTACCCCAGTTAACCAACGTCGTAATTTCTTGGCCTTTAGGCGAGCTTGCGCCAATTGATACTCTTTATCTCGCTGAGTTAGTTCGCCTAGGGGTACTGCAAGAACTCCCGCAATGATCTTAAGCAACATTAGATTTTGTTGTTGTTTAAACTCATCTAGCTTTATCTGTAACTTGAATTTATCAATATCTAACGTACGTTTTAGGTGTTGTTTGTAAGCATCAACAGAAGTCCAAGATTGCTCTAACACACCTTGATTATTGACTCGAAAGTCAGCGGCTATTGGTTCAGCTCTTTTTTCCGACGGTTCGTTATTATCGTCATATTCAAATTGAAGCGGGATTGGAAAACACTCGTCTTCAATGGTAAATCCGTTGGCAAGCTTATCTTTATCCCAACTCGTATTAGGTTCGCCGTCTATAATTGCCGCAATAATCCGGTCAGAGTGCCCTTGTCGCTTGAAATAATCTATTTCTTCGGCAACATAAGTTGAAGCAACCGCTCGAGGTGAGCACAAAACGACTAATAATTCGCTCGAATCAAGAGCATTAGTAATCGCGCGACCGAGATCAGCGTCAGCAGGCAGTTCATCCTCATCGCGAAAAATTGGATATATTCGTTCTGGAATTATTTCTCCACGACCATTTTTCTTACCGACTAAATCAGCAGGGACTTCATAAGTCTCAATGGCTTGATGTAGCCAAGTTGCCCAAAGTCGCCCTTTGTGACGGTTATCTGCGTGACGATAGGAAATAAAAGCGAGGTATTTGTTTTTATTAGGCATTCAACAACGTCTCAATTCATGTGTACAACGAAAAGGATAAGGGTTAAGTATAGCCAAATATTCCGGACGGGACGTTTAAGACTGGATTAAGATCTATCGAACATGGTTTTGCGACTGTCATGGGTAATTTCGATGCCTTGATTCTAAGAGAACACCGCAGATTATTACAGTTGCTGTAGTTTGATCCACTCCATTGGTTGGTAGCCTATACCATCTCTAGATGCTGAGGGTCCGGACTCTGTGAATCCGAGTTTTATATATACCGGTATTGCATAAAAGGAGGAAAGAACAGTATAGCGAGATGCACCAAGCGCTCTCTTTGAATGCTGCCATAATTTTGTGGCAATTTTCTTACCTTGATGTTGCTCAGCAACAAAAAGATGAAAAAGATAATCAGGGTTCTTGATAGAAATATACCCCAATACACAGTCATTTTCAGTATAAACAAACTAAGTATATTGATCCCTAGTCATCCTACTTTCGAACTCACCAAGCTCTATAGTTTTTAACAACCATTCCGGCACAGCTTGTGTACTATCATCCCAATAAAAATGAGAAAGTGATAATACTAGCTTTTGAATAACCAGTAGGTCACTAGTAACTGCCACACGTATACCCATGCTTCATCCCTACACCGATAATCTCTAACTCATAGAAACAGCGACAACTAAACCGATAAAGATCAATATTGTACTTTGGAAAATACTTGCCGCGATATTTCCTTTTTTTATTTCCTCAATAAAATCTATCTTTGTGAATACGTATTTATCGATAATAACCAATGCGAAAACACTCACTAATAATGTGATAAGTGCGTAAACTAAATTAACACCAAGGAAAGTTAACGTTTGCTCAAGAGAACTGATTTCCATTTTTATTGACCTCTTCAATTAAATTGAATACTTGTTGTTGTCACTTAATCAACCATACCAGGCGATTAAGAAATTACTTTTCTAATACTTGAAACGGCGCCTCCGGCGGTCGATACCGCCATCCGATCGCAAAAGCGGTAATGGGTTCAACTCGGCTATGGGCCAAGTTTTTACTTTGAAAATTCATAATATCGGTCACGGCATAGTCACTCGCATTTTTTATATTATACAAATCTGCCGCGCCAAAAACGTGCATGACTTCATGTGCCTGAGCATAATGCATTTTATCCCAACGATTATGTTTCACTTGCTCCATCAACATTACATATTCATCTTTACAGTTAGAAATCAACTTGGTTTCATAGTGACCATTTTTAAATACTTTTTGTCGATGAGTAAAACCACACCGGTTTGCAAAGGAACGTTCATTAAGATTGCTATGCAAGATGACTACACCTTGTTCGGCTCTCGCCTTGACAGTTTGAGTCTCGATAAACTCTCCGATTGACGACGCCCCTAGACTTCTAGCTACTGCTTGCACATATAAGTCGATTTCTTCATTTGAACTTTTGAAAGAAATTGATTTAGGCTTCTTTAAGGTAGGATTTCTACTGGCAACAAAACTCTTATTAATAAATTCGATGTCAGTGATATTGTATTCTCTGGCTCTGTCCTCTTGCCAACCCTGAACAGAGTTAAGAACAATCTTGGTTCTTTGTTTATCTTTATTACTCCAACGTGTTTTCAAACCATCATCAATGAAAACATAGGCAACGAGCACTTTCCCTCTAAAGCTCTTTGCCGGCCCAGTTCCTTTGGTAGCGATATAATCATCATTAAGGCTTCGCTCAGCTTCTACTTGGTTAAGATACTCTCGCAAGCGCGCCATTCGTCGTTCTATTTTTTTATCGTATATCAGCGATTGCGCAAAATTCATAGATTGAAGCGCATATACAAAATGCCAGCGGGACTCGTGAATTTTCGCGGCTTTTAAGTGTAGGCTACGAAGTATGTCAGAATCTTTGTAACCTACTTTTTTAGCCGTTTTGAGCGCCAAATCAATAGCGCTGAGTTTGTCTTCATCGGTTTGCGCATAGAGTACGAGATCATAAGTTAATGCAAATTGTGGAAAATTGTCACTAATCTTTTGGTCTTCAACAGGATGTTTCAGCTCTGGAAAGCTGTCCGTTGAATGAGGAGAATCGTCCGTTTGGATAAACAGCAAGAAACAAAAGAAAGCAAAAATCCAAAATAGATTGGAAACTATCTTTGACGCCATTGATATCTCATTCTTTTCAACCTACTTATCTAATCACTTTTGAAGACCAGTTAGCATCTTTATCGATTGTTTTATCGCTTTAATAAAAGTCTACTACCTCAGCAGTAATAACGGCCGATTTGTCGCTGCGAGCATTTTGGCGGTAAAACTACCCAATAGTAGATCTCGGAATCGATTATGGCTAAAAGCCCCCATCAGAGTTAACTCAATATCGTTTTCGGCTTGGTAACGGGCTAACACTTCGTCAACCTTACCCTCTAGCTGCACACTCGTTGCTTTAATTCCAGCCTGTTCTAACACCATCGTCGCTTCATCAAGTAAAGCTTCTGCATTACTGCCTACATGAACAACATGGCAGGGCAGTCCACTAAATAATTTACTCGAAGCGATCATTTGTAGTGCTTTTTTGCAACTCGCACTGCCATCATAGGCAAGCATGGTCGTTTTGGGCTGCGAGAAATCTTTGTTGACCACCAGAATTGGTTTATGCATTGAGCGGATGACTGATTCTAATTGATGGCCAATTCCCTTTTCTTGGTCCTCATGTTCTTTGCCTCTGATACCGATCACCATCACTCGCATCTCGTCTTCTATTTCAACCAACGATTCAGCTAATGTTCCATGATGTTGATATGTTTCTACCTTGGATACACCGGCTTGCGATGCTCTGTCTTTAGCAGCGTTGAGCATTAGTTGACCTTTTTTGATCAAAAGGCTCGAGCGACTTTGCTCGACGTCTGTTAACTCTTGAAGCAATTCTTGCTGACTACCTAGTCCGATGGCACCACTATAGTCAGAGACAGCCGGATTATGATTATGCTCAATGGTGTGAATTAATTTTAGTGGTCGATCAACCGCAGTAGCGATCCAGCTCGCATAATCACAAACTTGTTCACTGGAAGAGGAACCGTCGATACAAGCGACAATTGAACGGCCTGTAAAAAGCGCTTCTTTGGTTTTATTTTTATCATTCATTAGTGGCCTCCCAAAACTTTCTCTAATTCTTCTGGTTTGTCATGCACACCAAATCTATCAACAATGGTTTCACTGGCGTCATTCAGTCCGATGATATCAACTTGAGCCCCCTCTCGTCTAAACTTAATAACAGCCATATCTAAAGAATGAACTGCAGTAATATCCCAGAAATGAGCTCGACTTAAGTCAATAACCACGTTTGAAACCGCTTCTTTGAAATTAAAGTTCTCTAAGAATTTAGCCGATGAATTAAAGAATATTTGGCCATGGAAGACGTAAGTTCGAGTACTCGTTTTTTCATCCAGCTCGCTCTCTGCATACATGAAATGGCTAATTTTATTGGCAAAAAACAACGAACCCAACAACACACCAACAAACACACCATAAGCCAAGTTATGAGTCCAAACCACGACAACGACCGTGGATATCATAACGACATTGGTTGATAGTGGGAATTTCTTAATATTCTTAATAGAGCCCCAATCGAACGTCCCAATCGATACCATTATCATCACCGCGACTAACGCAGCCATAGGTATTTGAGCAACCCAGTCATTAAGGAAAACCACCATAACCAACAATACTATGCCGGCGATTAAAGTTGAAAGTCTGCCGCGTCCGCCCGATTTAACATTGATGATAGACTGCCCGATCATGGCACAACCGGCCATTCCACCTAATAATCCAGCGCCAATATTAGCAATACCTTGCCCTTTACATTCGCGATTTTTATCACTCGGTGTATCTGTTAAGTCATCGACAATGGTTGCCGTCATCAAAGATTCAAGTAGTCCAACTACAGCAAGAGCCATTGAGTAAGGGAAGATAATCTGCAAAGTTTGTAGGTTAAAGTCAACATCTGGCCACAAAAATATAGGCAGAGTATCCGGAAGCTCGCCCATGTCGCCCACTGTGCGAATATCGATACCGACGATCATAGCCACTGCTGTTAACGACAAAATACAGACCAGTGGCGACGGAATCAATTTTCCTACGACCGGAACGTAAGGAAATAAATAAATAACACCTAGGCCAGCAACCGTCATAGCATAAACATGCCAAGTTACATTGGTGAGTTCAGGAAGTTGCGCCATAAAAATCAATATCGCTAATGCATTAACAAAGCCGGTAATTACAGAACGCGAAACAAAGCTCATTAGACTGCCAAGCTTGAGATAACCCATTACGATTTGAATAAATCCCGTTAGTAGCGTGGCTGCTAACAAGTACTGCAAACCATGATCGCGAACTAAGGTCACCATCAATAATGCCATTGCACCCGTTGCAGCTGAGATCATTCCTGGCCGACCGCCGACGAATGCTGTGATTACTGCAATACAAAAAGACGCGTATAAACCGACTTTAGGATCGACTTCCGCAATAATAGAAAAAGCAATCGCTTCCGGAATCAGTGCTAAAGCGACAACGAGACCAGCGAGAACGTCGCCACGAATATTGCCGAACCAATCTTGTTTGGTGGAATGAAGTAACATAATAAACTCAAAGTAAAAAGGCGCTAAAGTGTTATAAAAGTAGCAGTTTACTGGGCAAAATGCCTGTAAACAGCAAAAGATAAAACGCCAAGTAAAGAAGGTCGCGAATTTTACCTAAGGCCGATTGGCGATACAATTTATTTCACTAATAACTCTTGTCATTTAGGTAATAACTCTTGGTTATTGGTTCGAAATTAGTGAAAACACTTATAATTAGAGATTCTATGGCTAACGATTCGGCAAATCACAATTGCTCCGAACCAATCCTCCGTTAACAAACCCAGTTGAAAACAGATGAACATTTCCGATATTCGCCAAAATTCGCTCATTACTGCAATAAAAACGCCGTTTGATAGTCACGGTAAAATCGATTTGGACAGCTTTGATTATTTGGTCGAGCAACAGCTTAAATTTGGAGTCGATGGTTTAATCATCGGTGGAACCACTGGCGAAGGTCATCTTTTGGATTGGGACGAGCATTTAATGCTTATCGCCCATGCAGCTAACCAATACGGTGACAAGTTACTTATTGTTGGTAACAGCGGAAGCAACAATACTCGTGAAGCCATTAAGGCCACTCAATATGGATTTGCGTCAGGCATGCATGCATCACTGCAAATCAATCCCTATTACGGTAAAACTAGCTTAAAGGGAGTTGAACGTCACCTACTCGCATCATTAGAAGTCGGTCCAGGATTTATATATAACGTACCTGGACGCACCGGTCAGGACATTGTTCCAAGTGTTATTAACCAAGTGGCTGCCCACGATAACTTTATCGGCGTCAAAGAGTGCGCAGGGAATGATCGAATCGCCGAATATGAGAGACAGAATATAGCTTGCTGGTCTGGTAACGATGATGAATGCTTCAATGGGCGACATCAGTATCGTTCTCACGGGGTGATTTCAGTTACTTCAAATATTGTTCCCGGGTTAATGAGGAAATTGATGGATTTTGCCAATGAAAGCGACTTGAATCAACAGCTACAACCTCTTTTTAGTTGGTTATTTGAAGAGCCCAATCCAATTGCTATCAACACCGCGCTGGCAATGACTAGAGCGATTCAACCCGTTTTTCGACTGCCCTATTTGCCTCTAGAAGCACAACAAAGGCAACAAGGTTTTGAGATTCTTAAAAAAATTGAACCATCGGATTTAGTTGGCAACGTTCTCGAACTGTTACAAGACGATGAATTCTTGATTGTTAACTGAGACCTAAAGCTTGCTGCTGTTCATGCTCAGATTGTATGATATAACCTCATCTCGCAGAATTCGATATTCCCCATGACAAATTGGCCAGAATTATTAGCCTCGGAAAAAGAAAAGAAATATTTCATTGAAACAATGGAATACGTCGCTAACCGGCGAGAGCAGGGAATTACCGTCTACCCTGAAGAAAAATTTGTCTTTAGCGCTCTCAGTGAAACCCCGTTTGATCAAGTTAAGGTCGTTATATTAGGACAAGACCCCTATCACGGCCCAAATCAAGCCCATGGCCTTTGCTTTTCTGTTCTTCCCGGTGTAAAAACACCGCCGTCACTTGTTAATATTTACAAAGAACTTAAACAAGATATTGACGGATTTGAGATCCCGAATCATGGTTACCTGCAATCTTGGGCGAAACAAGGTGTGTTGCTTCTTAATACCGTTTTAACCGTCGAGCAAGGAGAAGCCCATTCTCACAAGAAATTAGGCTGGGAAAAATTCTCCGATAATGTCATTGAACAGCTTAATGAGTATAGGGAAAATATTGTTTTTTTATTGTGGGGGGCACACGCACAAAAAAAGGGTGCACGAATCGACCAACAAAAACATCACATACTCAAAGCCCCTCACCCATCGCCTTTATCGGCGCACCGCGGCTTCCTTGGGTGTCAGCACTTTTCTGAAACGAATCGAATTCTAACGGAGTTAAATCAAACAGTTATAGATTGGGACGCTATAAATATACTTTAAAGCTACGCAAAAATAGCTCTTCTTGACTACAATTTAAGGGTATTTCTCAAAAACTAAAAACAGCTATCGATGCTTAAGAAAATCATTACACTTTTTGGTTTAATGTTACTTTGCCAGTCCTGTTTGGGCATAGACAATCGCGCTCGGCAACCGATCCAGCAATACCAATACCTACGTGTTGAATTCTCCTCAGTAACTTTGTTTATATATTACCTCAAAGTAGCGAATGACCGAGATACACCAATAAATACAACGTCAAATAATTTCGATAACTCGCTCAAGCTCAATAATACTAACTCTTCATTGAGCGAGCGACCCTATATATTGCTCATTCTTACTCTCTTAATTCTTGCCGCTTTCTTTTTCTGGTTTCGGACTAATCGAACACTAACGTTAATCTCGATATTAATTACTGCATTAATGGTAGAGCAGCAAATTGAAAGTGTACTCACTAGGGAACAATTGGACAGAGAACAATTAGAAGCGCGACTAAAATTAAATCTTATTACCGCGCAGCTGGCGGGCACACTGCAAACAAACCTATCAATGCTAGCGGGTTTTGCGGCGTATATTTCTGCAACGCCCGATTTAGCGGCAGAGGATTTTAATCGGTATGCTAAGCAATTGTTACGAAAGAATCCGTTGCTAATTAATTTTGCGTCAGCAAGAGATTATAAAATTAATTACGTCTATCCAATCGAAGGCAATGAGAAAGCAATAGGTTTAAATTACAGGGAGCACAAGAATCAACTAAAGATGGTCCAGCTAGTCATTGACAGCAGACAAATGATGGTCGTTGGTCCCGTCAATTTGGTCCAAGGAGGTACCGCTTTTATCGGACGTGCGCCTGTGATTACCCAAGACGGAGCACTATGGGGGCTGATATCTGCGCCTATTGATGCAGAACGTTTTTTTGAGTTCGCTAATTTAGAGGAGTTATCACGAGGTATAATACTTGCGATACAGAACTTCGATACTAATGGTGTAAGTGGTCCCGTATTCTATGGCGATAGTTCAATATTAGAGAATCCTAACCGTGCCACTGCGGAGATTCAAGTTGGAGGCGGCACATGGAAAATAACTGTTGCAACTCGAATAAAAGAAAGAAAAACTTCGGCGAATATTCTGTCCTTAAGATTATATTTTGTGTCTGCTACTTTATTACTTTGTATTTTTGTTTGGTTTCGATTCAAGCAAAAGCTTGAAAAGATAGATATGGAATACTTGATCAAAGCCGACAAACTTCTTTTAGAAACAGTCGGTCAAGTTGCTAAAATTGGTGGATGGAAAATCGACCATAATGGCAGGTTTGTTAGTTGGTCACAACAATGCTCAGCCATTATCAAGCAGCCAACAGAATTTTATCCTAAAGATATTGCCTGCTTACAACCTTTTTTCTCCGAGAGAGACTTTTTGTTAATAGAGAAAAAATCTTCCTTATTGGTTGCTAAAAACGAATCGTTTGACATCGAAGTTGCGCTAAAACTGGCTAACTATCCTCCAGCCTGGCTTCGTATTATGTCGGATGGACAGTTAAACACCAAGGATTGTACAGTGATGGGGACCCTTCAGGACGTCACGGATAAAGTCGTTAATGCGAAGCTCATTGAACACCAAGCAACCTTTGATAGTTTGACAGGTTTACCGAATCGACTTCTCTATAACGACCGCTTAAACCTTGCCATAGGGCTCGCACAACGCAAGCAACAAACCATTGCCGTTCTCTTCATCGACCTAGATCGATTTAAGCCCATCAATGATAACCATGGGCATCAAGCCGGAGACCAAGTACTGATAGAAACGGCTCATAGAATAAAAATGAACATTCGCCAATCCGATACGGTGTCTCGACTGAGTGGTGATGAATTCGCTGTAATTCTTAATGATATTCAACAACAGTCCGATGTGGCTAAGCTCGCAGAACAAATTATAATTGCGATACAAAAAGCATATGATTTGGGAGACGCAACAGTCTTCACCAGTGCTAGTGTTGGTATAGCAATCTATCCCAGCGATGGCGATTCCGCAGACTCTCTATTACGTAAAGCTGACCAAGCGATGTACGAAGTAAAGGCCAGCGGACGCAACGGAAGCCAGTTTTATACGCAAGAAATGAAACAACGTTCGGAGACAAAGCACGCTTTATTAAATGACCTTACAGAAGCCATCAACAAAGGAAAACTACAACCTTATTTTCAACCTATCTACCATTTAGAAAAGAACCTTCTGTTACGTTGTGAATCATTGGCGAGATGGATAAAAGATGATGGTGAATTTATATCTCCCGATCAGTTTATTCCAATCGCTGAAGAGTCCGGATTGATCAATCGAATCGATCACTTCATGCTGAAAAGTGCAGGTAAATTTCTACAGGAGCAAGCTCCCGATGTCGAACTTTCAATTAATATATCTCCTCGGTTATTCCATACCAAAGACAAAGCACTCGACCAATGGCTGGTGAGTATAAAAAAGCTAAGCAAAAATATTAAAATCACCGTCGAAATCACTGAACGGTTATTAACTGATGATTCGGATCAAGCTTTAACGGTACTTAAAGAGTTGCAACAATATGGAGTTAAAATAGCCATCGATGATTTCGGCACAGGTTACTCTTCACTTGCTTATCTTATAAAGTACCCAGTTGATATCATTAAGATAGATAAAAGTTTTGTACAAGATATTGGAACAGTATCCACTGCCGAAACATTAATAGAAAGCATCTTAGCAATGGCTGATCGACTGGGAATTCAAGTCGTCGCAGAAGGGATCGAAACCAAGGAACAACTGGAATACCTAAAGAAATTCGGCTGCAATTATGGCCAAGGTTATTACCTTGCTCGACCATTGCCTCCAGAAAAATTTCTCGAACATCTTTCCTCAAATTAACCTTTGTGTAAATCAACAATTACCATTGTTGATCCATATCAATATTATCTATTCCGCTGCCACCTAAAATGCGCGTGAAAACTAATCACAAGCAACTCGTAGGAACGGCAGAAATGAAAAAATTAATAGTGGCATTAGTACTAGTAAGCTCATTCAACGGCGCAGTAATTGCGGAAAATCAAATCGCAGAAAAACCACCTTGGCTCTTTAAAGGAACCGTTGCCTATGTATCCCCGAATGATAGTAGCAACTCCGTATTAGGCAACGACGGTGTTACTGTCGACTCTGGACTAGGGCTAGGTTTGAGCTTTACCTATATGCTTGATTCAAACTGGGGGATCGAAGTCTTAGCGGCAACGCCATTTACCCACGAAATCACCGGCACCGGAAATCTAAGCGGTCTTGATATCGGTGAAGCTAAACAGTTACCTCCAACGGTTTCCGTGACTTATTATTGGGGAAATGAAACTTTTTATCATGTAGGAGCAGGAATAAATTACACTCGATTTTTCGAAGAAAATTCTAGCTCAGCACTGACTGAAGCATTGGGTGCTGATACTACTGATTTAAAATTAGAAGCGTCCGTAGGCCTTTCGATTCAAGTTGGGTTTGACACACCAATAAACGACGATTGGAGTCTTTCAGGTACCGTCTATTACAAAGATATTGATACCACTGCAGATGTGTATGTTAATGGTGCAAAAGCAGCCAGTGTTGATGTTCAAATCGATCCAATGGTATGGACACTTGGAGTCAGTACTCGATTCTAAAGTTCTAAATATCGGGTTTAACCATTGGTGTTAAACCCACGACCACTTGCTGATTAGTTGTTTTTGATGGCTTGACTGATGTATTGATAATCAAGATATTCCTCGATACCAAACCGACCGCCCTCTCGTCCCATTCCCGATTGTTTTACACCACCAAACGGTGCCGCAGGATTGGACAGTTTCGCTTGATTAACACCAAGCATTCCCAGCTCCAATTGCTCAGACATTCGCTCTATTCGCAGTTGATCCGCCGTATAAAGATAACCGCATAAACCAAGCTCCGATTGATTTGCTAATTGTATTGCTTGTCGCTCATTCTCAAATGTAATAATCGACACCACTGGTGCAAATATTTCTTCGGAAAAAATGCGCATATTAGGTCGCACATTGGTTAAAATTACAGGTGGACAATAACTGCCTGTCAAATCAGCTATATCGCCTTCTAATAGCAATTCTGCTCCTTGACTAACAGCATCCTTAACTAATAATCTCGCCTTTTCAACGGCTTTTTGATTAATGAGGGGACCGAAGTCGACAACATCACAGGTCCCATTTCCAACGGTAAGCTTTTTAGTCGCTTCCAGCAATTTAGATTTGAATTGCTCAGCAATATCCTGATGAATCAAAAAACGATTAGCACTGACACAAGTTTGGCCCGAATTACGAAATTTACTGGCAATAGCACCTTCAACCACCTTATCAAGATCGGCATCATCAAAAACAATAAAGGGTGCGTTCCCGCCGAGTTCCATCGACGTGCGTTTAACACCTAATGCACATTGTGCCAGTAATTTTTTACCGACTTTCGTTGAACCTGTGAAACTCAATTTTGCGACTTTAGGGTGCTGCGATAACAACTCACCAATGGCTTGAGCATTGGTACCAACCACCACATTAAAAACCCCCGCTGGAATGCCTGCTTCTTTTGAGAGCTGAGCCAAAGCCAACGCAGTTAACGGAGTCATTTCTGACGGTTTGAGTACCACACTGCATCCCGCACTCAGGGCGGCCGCTGCTTTTCGGACGACCATTGAACAGGGAAAATTCCAGGGAGTGATAGCGCTCACTACCCCGACAGGACGCATCAATACTTCTGCTTGTTGGTCAGAAGGTGAGGCAACACTTTCAGCTTTAAAATAGTTTTCTGAAAGCTCTGCGTACAGCTGGGTGTAATCGGCAGAATGTAGAATCTCAGCTTTAGACTCAGCGAGTGGTTTACCTTGCTCTATTGTCATCAAGCGAGCTAAGTCGTCACAGTTATTCCGTAGCAGCTTTTGCCAGTTCATTAATAAGTGAGTGCGTTGTGATGGCTCGAGTGCCTGCCATTCTTTCTGTGCCCGATAAGCGCTGTTTATAGCAACTTTTATCTGTTCAATTTCAACTACAGCAACCCTTGCCACTAGACTTTGATCTGCCGGATTTGTAACTTCAAAACGGTGGTTAGATTCAACCCATTCTCCATTAATAAAGGAGCTATGATTGATAATAGATTGGTTGGAAATACTCTGCATGGACTTTCAACTATGAGGCTATTCTTGTCAGCAATTAGGCACTCTAAGTTAGAAAGTGCTTCATGTACATGATCAGATCTGCGTTCAAATAAGAATCAGTGATAATTTGGGAGATAATACCTCATCAGAAGACAAGCAGCACAAACTTTTTAGCATAATGATATTTATTACTAAATTCTCTCAAATTGAAGTTATTTGGGGTATGTGATTTCTGTAATAAACCAATAGAACTCACCCGCGCCAGTTTTTACGGAAATTTCGTCATCGACTTGCTTACCAAGAAGGGCTTTTGCCATGGGCGAATCAACTGATGTGTAATCTTTTCGACCAAATATTTCATCATAACCAGCAATGCGAAATTTCTTTTTCTCACCACTTTCGTTTTCAATCTCAACCCACGCACCAAAAAATACCTTACCTTCTTGCTGAGGTGAATAGTCAACGATTTTGAGGTTTTCCAAGCACTTTCTGAGGTACCTAACACGCCAGTCGATTTCTCTAAGTTTTTTCTTATTATACTGATAATCGGCATTTTCACTTCGATCACCTAAACTAGCTGCCCAAGTCACTTTTCTTGTGGTTTCAGGTCGTTCTACCCGCCATAGCTGGTCTAGCTCTTGCTTGAGTTTATTGTATCCTTCACGCGTAACCAATGGCGTTCTCATTAGACTCTTTTCTCACTTTCTTCAACTAAAATATAAGATATAGACAGTTCCATCACTTGGTCAACCACTCAGCATTGAAACGAATCGTAAGTTTAGCAAAAACAAGCAAACATAGCTCATATCAAAGTGCATCATGAATTCTTACATTTTATCAGGAGAAATAGAAATCCAATTAAAATAGTGTTCTAACTTTAATTCATCTCCTATTTAACGAGGATCTAAATGATACAAAGAATCATTGGAGTATTAGTCTTTTTTCAATGCACTATTGCTATTGCAGATTCAAACCTAGACAGAAAAGCAATTCATCAAGCAGCCAAAGATTATATAGAGTCTCAGCATATTGTATCTGGCGTGATGATGAAGCGATCTTCACATCCTCAACTGGCTAAGAGAACCTTTTGGTTAGACAAGAAAGGCACTGAATTTGTGATGGAAACAAGCTTTGACACGATGATTAGAGTGGCGGAAACCTACAATAAGAACGGTGATAAATTTCCGTCCCCCGCTAAAATAGATATCAAAATTCTAGATATGGATAACAGAGTCGCCAGTGTAAAGCTAACTGCAGATGACTGGATTGACTATATGCACGTTATGAAATTGGAATCTGGCGAATGGAAGATCATTAATGTTCTGTGGCAGTACAACGATTTAAGTCGCCACTCCAGTCAGAAGTAACTCCCGACTTGAAGTCGCATTTTTTGCGTTTCTAACTAATGATTATTTGAAGGAATGACAGAAAACATGCCGACAGTCCTCTGAGTTTTATTCCAAAACGTGGACCATTTTCTGGTTTGTGTTTTAAGATCCAGAGATATTGCTTCTTGCAAGTTTTCCTCAACCAACCTATCAAGTACGTGATGGGCTTTTTCTACACTTTCAGTCTGTTCCAAATAGCGTCTATGCGAATAAAGGAAATAATATTTTCCTCTATTATTCCCTCGGTCATATTTATACTTCATAATATTGTTAATCAATTCTAAAGATGATTCAATTTGATTTTCATCTAATTTCATCGACAGCAAATCGCCGGCCATCTCAACCATCTGTGTGGCATCACTGCATGGTCGACTACACTCTCCTTGCCATTGCTCCTGCATATATCGTTCAAGGAAGAACTCATACAGCGGCATAAACTCTCTTGAGGTTCCTCTGGCTAAATCCCAACCCATTTGTAGCGGGTCATCCTGATGCAAAAGTAAGAAGGCATAGGCAACTTTGAACTGTCGCTTTGCCTTATCTGATCCAGTATTGTTTTTCACATACCCGGAATATTCTTCGGAGGTATAGTTCATCGGGTCAAAATATTTGAATGCCACAGTGTCCCACCAAACCGGTTTAGGAACTGCTCGTTCAAATTCATACCAATGAGGCCAGTTTGCTTCTTTTTGCCGTTCCTCAGCAATCAATTGTTCCGAGCTTGAGCTTTGTATGAATGTTATGGCGCCCGGCAACAAAAATAGAAAGATTGCCGCAATTTTGAATTTCTTGTAATTTTGGTAGCAATCGCCGTTGGTTTTACTCAATAGTTTTGAAACCAAAAATCCGAAAGATAGAAATGCTGCCCAAACAATTGGCATTAGCCAAAAATGGAGAGGATAACTTAACCGAGACTTTTGTTTGTTCTTATCATTGAAATAAACTTCAACGGTCTCGCCTTCTTCAAACAGAGCATACATTACTGGTGCTAACTCGCTTTCCAATTCCATTTTTCCTGGGACATAAGGATTCTCATACCGATAAACAATGTTATAGGCGGTCGAGTACTGTTTAGAATTCACAGTTCTAGAGCGATGTGACGTTTTTTTATGGACAGTGGCGGTAACACTTTCACTTTCGCCGATATATGACAGATTATCGAATATGAACCAGCCGTAAGCTAGGGTTGATAGTGCGGTAAAAAACCAAATTGAATAGATAACTTTTCGATTAATTTTTGAGGCTTTTGGCTGTCTATTACTGCTCATTATAAATCCTGCTTGATTGTTTCTCTTTGTGGGTTTGACATAGTCGACATAAACTAGATCAGCCAACAATGACTATAGCAGTCGATAATGAGCCGTCAACAAGTTACTTTAAAACAACTCACATTTAGTTCTAACTATCCCACCCAAAACCCTTATCGATGGAATAGGCCTAGAACCTTTAAACAAGCGTTGCAAAGTAAGCCAACACAAACAAAAAAGCCGCTTCAATTACGTGAAGCGGCTTTGGCATAGAGCCTGATGTAATTGTTATTTTTGTGAAATAACCACAACAACACGCCTGTTTTTATAACGACCTTGCTCGGTATTATTATCGGCAACCGGTTTTAATTCACCATGGCCAATCACTTCAAATGAATCATCTTTTAAACCAGTAATCTGCTTGAGTACATTAGCAACCGCTGCTGCTCGAGACTCTGAAAGCGGTTGGTTATTGACTTGCTTACCGCGCCAATCAGTATGTCCTTCAACCGTCACTTGCACATTACCTCGCTGCTTAATCAATTCCGCAACATCATTAATCTCTTTCAAAAATTCATCTTTGACGAGGGACTTAGCCGTATCAAATTGAATATTAAGAGTGATCGCTTCCATTAAAGGACAACCATTAACAGCGACTTTAGTGCCTGTTGGCGTCGCTGGACAATTATCAGCCTCATTTAATACACCATCACCATCTAAGTCAGGATTAGTCGCTGGAACGACAGCCTCAACCTTCGGTTCTGGCTTTTCAATCATCGGAATGGCTACAGGTGCAACTACTTTTTGTGGTTCACGTTTTGAACCGCCACCAAAATATTTTCCGATAGACAGTCCTATGATTCGAGCATCTTTATCATAAGAAGTGAGATCAAGACGAGTAAACCAGTCTTCAGTAAAGCGCCATTGAACACCAGCGCCGAACGTTAATTGAGTCCCATAGTCCTGATCAACATATTGACCCTGACGAGTATCCATAAATGAAAGTCCTGCCTTAGCATAAACATTCCATTCTTCTTTTTGGTCTCTCAACCAATAACCTAGACTAGCTCCTAAAGCCTTGTAACCTACATCAAGGTTTTCGGTGATACTCGGATTCAAATTGTACATTTCTGCCGCTCCCATATCTTCATAGGTCGCTTCGACAAACAAATGTTCGCTGAGTGGAAAGCCAGTAAAAATTTTGAATGCCGTGTCTTTATCATCTGAAATTCTCCAACTGGTAGAATGTGGATCGGGGCGTAATTTCGATTGACCAACACCCGCTCCAAGATACCAACATTCACCTTTGCCAAATGCTTCACCAAATTCACAAGGCTCATTCGCTTGAGCCGAAAAACTAGCGAGGGAAACAAACACCGCCGCCAATTTTAGGAATTGTTGTTTTCGTCTTACGGCGAATAAAGTCAACATTGCGATGAGCATTAGTACTCCATTTGAACCTGCACCAGTTAGTCCTGTTTCTACCATATCAGTTGCCTGCAATCGATCGTTCGTACCGTCATTGTTAAAATCACCATTTTCTAAACCGTCATTGATACCGTCGCCGTCAGAATCAGGGTCAACATAATTTTCATCTCCGTCGCCGTCTGTGTCGCCCGTACCTTCTTCTTCATCACTGACACCATCATCGTCAGAGTCAACATCAAGATAGTCTGGTATACCATCACCATCTGTATCGACATTGCCTTCGTGGCTATCAAGAATACCGTCACCGTCCGAATCCAAATCAAGATAATTCGGAATGCCATCGCCATCGGTATCGAGTGTTCCTTCTTCACTGTCTAAAATGCCGTCACCATCAGAATCTAAATCAAGGTAGTCAGGTAATCCATCTTCATCACTATCAACGGTACCTTCTTCACTATCAGGAATGCCATCGCCATCGCTGTCTAAATCTCGGAAATTAGCAAGTCCGTCACCGTCGAGATCATCTTGATTAAGAGTTGCATCATCAATGCCATCAGCATTCAAATCACTACCGCCAGTCGAATCAACATCTACAGCGTCATCGATGCCATCGCTATCGCTATCGAGTCCAGTCAGTGTGACCAACACTTGTTCTTCCGAATCGCTGATTCCGTCGTTATCGCTGTCGAGGTCTAAATAATCTGCATCGCCGTCACCATCAGTATCAACTTCAATAAACTGGTCGTCGACGCCATCCATATTTACATCGGTACCACCGGTTGCATCGACGTCATAAGTATCGTCGATACCATCTTGGTCTGTATCATTACCAGAAGGCGCAGGTCGATCCGTTTCGAAAGCGTCAGACAATCCATCGTTATCACTGTCGCGATCAAGATAGTTATCGTTCACATCGCCATCGGTGTTGGCACTTCCTTCAGTGACATCAGCAATACCGTCATCATCCTGATCGCGATCCGCAGGACGAGTACCGTGTACAGTCGGTTCGAGATCATGAGAGTCATCAATACCATCACCATCTTGATCCGTTGAGATATCAATTTGACCATCGTTATCAGCATCTAACTCTGAAAATTCAGTGTCATCAATATCGTTAGCACCATCGTTATCACTGTCAATATCACGGAAGTCGGCAATACCGTCTCCATCGCTATCGATCGGATCTTCAACTAAAGTGTGTCCCGCATCCGCTAACGCATTTTCATCATCGTCGGTTAATCCAGCTTCTACCGTATCAAACAGACTATCGTTATCGCTGTCGAGGTCGTGCATATCGGCAACTGTATCTCCGTCCGTATCAACCACACTGCCATCATCATCGATGCCATCGTTATTAATATCAAAACCGCCGGTTATATCAACATCATAGGAATCGTCAATGCCATCACCATCGGTATCGTCGCCTGTCACTGCAGACTCAGCAGTATCGCTGATACCATCGTCATCGCTATCGAGGTCAAGATAGTCAAAGGTTCCGTCACCATCTTGATCATTTTGTGGTTCTAACAAGTCGTCAACACCATCGAGGTCGGCATCAAGTCCACCGGTTATAGAAGCATCAAATGCATCATCAATACCATCACCGTCGGAATCTATACCACCAGTTTGGTCCACATCAATACCGTCGTGAATGCCATCGCCATCGGTATCTGTTTCTCGAATGACCGATTCGATCACATCAGGGATACCATCGTCATCACTGTCTATATCTAAGTAGTCAGGTGTACCATCATCATCAGTATCTAACGGTGTGACATTGTCATCAATACCGTCACCATTAGCATCATCACCACCCGTTTGATCCACATCAAAAGCATCGTCAATTCCGTCGCCATCTTCATCGTTTCCGACCACAACTGACTCGGCCGAATCAGGAATTCCGTCGTTATCACTGTCAGGGTCTAAATAATCAGCAATGCCGTCGCCGTCTGAATCTCCGGTTCCTTCTACTATGTCTGGGATACCATCTTGATCTTCATCCGAGCTGTCATCGAGGTAATCGGGCGTACCGTCACCATCGGAATCACCTGTACCTTCATCGGCATCGGAATGACCGTCGCCGTCTGAATCTTCATCTAAATAATCAGGCGTACCATCACCGTCAGTATCGACATTTCCTTCTTCACTATCGAGAATACCGTCACCATCGGAATCAGTATCTTCGTTATTAGGAATTCCGTCACCATCAGGGTCATCAGTACCTTCTACATCATCAGGAATACCGTCATTATCGTCATCTGGGTCATTGCTATCAGGTATGCCATCGCCGTCTACATCTGACTCAATAGTGATAGTCACAGTTGCTAAGTTTGAATCTACTGTTCCGTCATTAGATTTAAAAACAAAACTATCGACTCCACTAAAATCGGCACTAGGAGTATAAGTTAGATTAGGTGAAGTCCCAACCAAAGTTCCGTTCGTTGGATTGGTCGTGACTATAAAAGATAACGGGTCGTTATCTATATCACTACCACTCAATATGATTGCCAAAGGAACATCTTCAACGGCTGATAATGCTTGTCCGTCAGCCGTTGGTGCATCGTTAGCCCCTGCAACCGAGAGAGTGATAGTTGCAAGGGTAGAATTCAAAACGCCATCGTTGGTTCTAAATGTAAAACTATCCGAACCAGCAAAATCTGGAGTCGGTGTATAGGTTAAATTAGGGGCCGTTCCACTTAATGATCCATTCGTCGGATTCGTTACTACTGAAAACGTAATTGAATCAAGATCAACATCACTCCCCGTTAACACTAAATTAGTTGGAGAATCTTCTGTCGCTGAAACGGATTGATCATCCGCCACCGGTGCATCGTTTACATTACTTACCGTCAGCGAGACAGTTGCGAGTACCGAATCAATGGTGCTGTCATTCACTTGGAAAGTAAAACTATCGCTGCCCGTGAAATCAGCGGCGGGTGTGTAGCTTAAGTTAGGCGCAGTCCCGGTTAAAGTGCCATTAGCTGGCAAAGCGACCAAGGTATAAGTCAATGGATCAGAATCTACATCGGAGCCAGTCAAGGTGATCCCTTGCGCGGTATCTTCAGTCACTGCTACCGCTTGGTTATCAGCCACCGGCGCATCGTTTACATTACTTACCGTCAGCGAGACAGTTGCGAGTACCGAATCAATGGTGCCGTCATTCAGTTGGAAAGTAAAACTATCGCTACCCGTGAAATCAGCGGCAGGTGTGTAGCTTAAGTTAGGTGCAGTCCCGGTTAAGATGCCATTAGTTGGTAAAGCGACCACGGTATAAGTCAATGGATCAGAATCTACATCAGAGCCAGTCAAGGTGATCCCTTGCGCTGTATCTTCAGTCACTGCTACCGATTGTGCATCCGCCACCGGCGCATCATTTACACCGGTTACAGTAATAGAAACTGCGGCCAAATTGGAATCTACAGTACCATCGTTGGCTTTAAAGATAAAACTATCATTGCCATTAAAATTCGCATTGGGTGTATAAGTTAGGTTGGGTGCCGTACCCGATAACAAACCATTGGTAGGATTGGTTATTACTGAAAAAGTTAATGGGTCTAAATCCAAATCACTTCCCGCTAACGTAATCCCACTTGGTGTGTCTTCAACGGTACTGATAATTTGAGCTACCGCAAATGGTGCGTCATTAGTATTATTGATTGTAATAGAAACTGTCGCATCTGCCGAGTCAACCACTCCATCATTCACTTGGAAAGTAAAACTATCAAGTCCAGCGAAATTCGACAAAGGTGTATAAGTTAAATTAGGTGCGGTCCCCGATAATGTTCCGTTAGATGGATTGTTAGTCACCTGATAAGTCAACGGGTCGAAATCAAAATCCGCACCGCTCAAGGTAATTGACTGGGCGATATCTTCAGCCACATTGACAGCTTGTCCATTGGCCACTGGTGCGTCATTAACATTACTCACAGTAATTGAAATTGTCGCAATCGCCGAATCAACAGTTAAATCATTAGCGGTAAAAGTAAAACTATCATTTCCCACAAAGTTTAAATTAGGAGTGTAAGTTAAATTTGGCGCAGTCCCTGATAAAGTTCCGTTCGTTGGATTGTTAGTCACCTGATAAGTCAACGGGTCTAAATCAATATCCGAACCGCTCAGAGTAATTGACTGGGCGATATCTTCCGTCACATTGACAGCTTGTCCATTGGCCACTGGCGCGTCATTAACACTACTCACTGAAATTGAAATTGTCGCAATCGCTGAATCAACGGTTAAATCATTCGCGGTGAAGGTAAAACTATCATTACCCACATAATTTAGGTTAGGAGTGTAAATTAAATTTGGTGCTGTACCCGTTAAACTTCCGTTACTTGGGTTACCAACTACAGAAAAGGTTAGCGGGTCGAGATCATCATCCGAGGCCGTTAAAATAATTGCCTGAACAATATCTTCGGACACACCAACGGCTTGGTTATCGGCAACGGGAGCATCATTAATATCGTTTATATCGATAGTAATCGTCGCGGTATCTGTGGATGCCTGATCAGACACTTCAACTGTGAGGATATACTGATCTGTTGTTTCCTCATCAAGCGGGCCGTTGACTGTTATTTCTCCTGTTAAGTCAGTGATCGCAAACACATTACCCGTGTTTCCACCGGTAATTGAATAACTTAAGAAGTCACCATCAACATCATTGGATGTTGGCGTTCCAACACTAGTAGTAATTGCTGAGTTTTCATCAATATTAAAGGTGTCATCGTCAATCGTTGGTGCTGTGTTGACGGCTGCAACGATTGCAGTAACACTTACTTCTGTTGAGTTACCAAAAACATAAGTATCAATGTAAGACTGATTCCCGATTCCTCCTGAGTCAAATTGCCCCCAAGTATGACGATGATCGCCTGTTGTAGCGATGCTAGAAAAAGCGCCATCTGGTAAATTAGAATTTCCGGTTAATAAAGTCTCGTCGTCCCAATAAACTTGGGTGCCAACTAAAGTGTTTTGATCCGTAGCTTGCAAAATTGTCAGCCCGTCATCATCTCCAGTACCGTCGTCATTGGTTCCGCCACCACTGGTTTCAGCATCTTCTGCAATGAAGTGATATTCGCCTACACGTAGTTCTAATTTAACTGGATAGCTTGCATTCGGCACAGTAGTACCTGCAGCATCTGTACCATTCCAATTAACAACACTTAAAACATTAGCTGTCATTCTACCGAGCAGTAGGCGGTCATTAGCACCAAATTCCCCATCTCGATTAATATCAATTGTTAGTGCATAGGTTCCGTCGACATCTGGTGTAAACTCAAAATTTCCAGTCTCTTCAATCGCATCGCCGTCTGGAGATATAACGGCATCATTTCCTGCATCATCCACAAAAATCAAAGTGTCAGTGAGCGCTGGAAATTGAACCGGAGCCGGGGCAGGGTTTGCACCTGTTGGGTAAGTTAAATAAACCGGATACTTATCCGTGACATTATTAGTAGAAGTAGGCGCACTAATCCCAGAAACAGGCGCATCTAACCCTAAATCGTTAGCCACAATTTCGTAAACATTTCCAGAAAATTCTTGTAAATCGAGGGACCAAACGTAATTAGTACTAGGAAAACCGCCGGGCACTAAAATGAACATTTGTCCGGTAGCGCCAGCCGCTTTGCTAAAAGAACCGGTATCAAAGACCCACTGGTATGAAAATACATTCCCAGCGTCATCGGTTGCGTCAACACCAATGTTAGGTGTGCCACTAGGAACTACCGAAAAATCCCAACGAGCATAATCAATGCCACCGTTATTATCAAAATCGAGCGCATATACACCTGCGCTTGGTACAGCAAATTCCATCGTTTGGCCGGCCACAGGTGTTTTCGGGAGTACAGATGTCATGGGGTCTGCACAATCAATATTTGCTTGGGTGGAGGATAAATTAGCCAATACGGTATTCGCTGAGTACTGCTCGCTGGCAAATGTTGTATTGGAAATATTGGCCACTACCGCCGCGGCTGAATTTCCATTTCGACATAAATGAACTCGAATCAAATCGCCAGCATTAGGTACATGTATGTACACGGTTGTTGTCGACCTTAACGGCTGATTAAGCGTATCACCAAACTGATAGCTTCCTTCGGCCTGGATCTGAGTTGATAACAGTGCAAATAAAGCAATGGTTGCGAGTTTATTGATTTTATTAGCTAAAAAACGAATATTCATCGAGGTACTTATAGTCCTTTGTAATATAGATGGCGTAAGTATAGGAAAAGGTAGGAAAATTGCATTAAAATATTGAATTTATATCACAAAAATAAGAACGAGTTAAAATAATGTGTGCACTAGTTCACATTTCAGTTCGCTCTGTGTCGGATTTTCAATTGCGCTAAAGCTTACTCGGGTAATGAAAACCCGGGTGTCGGCAGGATATCGCAGACGCCCGAGGGCGACTGCCGGCAAAATGATAATAGGATTGTTGCTAGAATCGACTAAAGCGGTTAGCTGGAATAGGAAACCCGATAAATCACATGAGCATAATCATCGGAAATCAATAAACTGCCATCTGGCATCTCTATGATTGAAACCGGACGACCGAAGGTGGTTTCATCTTTCATAAACCCAGTAATTAGATCTTGGTAACCTGTTACTTTGGATTCTTTATTAATGGTCGCAACGGCAACTTTATAACCGGATTTCTTCGACCGATTCCAAGAACCGTGCTCAGCAACCAATAGCTGATTATGATATTGAGTTGGTAACATCTTGCCTTGGTAGAAGTGAATACCTAAAGGCGCTACATGTGCGCCGAGATTGAGTTCAGGTTTGACATAGTCATTTATATTAGCTTGTTTACCAAACTCAGGATCTTTCACCTCGCCAGCATGAACATAAGGAAATCCAAAATGTTGACCCTTTTGAGTAATGCGATTGATCTCACAGGCTGGTATATCATCTCCCATCATGTCACGGCCATTATCACTAAACCACAACTCGCCTGTAGTCGGATGAAAATCGAAACCCACTGTATTTCTAACGCCCTGTGCCAGTTCCGTTAGCTTCTTGGTTTTGATATCTAATGATAATATTCTGGCGTGCAATTCAGTCGGTGCTTCGCACACGTTACAGGGTGCACCAACGGGAATAATCAAATCTCCTTGTGGGCTAAAATCAATGTATTTCCAGCCATGATGCCGGTCGCTAGGTAAACCTGAAAACAGAACTTCTGACTTGGGCTTATCCAATTGGTTATCGATATTTTTAAAAACCAGAATTTTGTCGACTTCGGCGACATACAAATTACCGTCTTTCCATGCGATCCCCGAAGGTAAGTTTAATCCTTCTGCAATAATCCATTTCTTATCTGCTTTTCCATCCTTATCGGAATCTTTTAAGGCGTAAACATTTCCCGCGCGGCGGGAACCGGCATAGACGATGCCACTGGTTGATAATGCCAATTGACGAGCGTTTTCAACGTCGGTGGCGTAAAAATCTATTTTAAATCCTTTCGGCAGTATTAATTGCTCTAACTTTATTTCTGCGGAAAGATTGGCAGTAAAGATAGCTGTCAATATTGAGCTCGACAGTGCTAAAACTTTAGGTAATGAATTCATTGAAAATAAGCGTCTTCGCATCAGTTTCTCCTCGTCGGCATTAACGGTTTGCAACCCGTTGTAATTTCGACAAGATAGCAGACTTATCCTGGCACGACAAATGTAGCAACGAAATCTTACATTCGAGATTCTTTCCGTTAAGAATGAGACCAACTGAACCTAGTTAAACCGAATAAGGTTTCTAGAGCCAATCAACTAAATCTCGCTCATAACCTTCAGGAAGAATGTGATTGCCCGGATAATCAATATGCTTTTTGTTTTGGTTGTTGATTAAGTTAAACAAAATCAAGTTCTGACCTTGATCGGAATTTTCATCAGCGTCAGAAGTTAACAACCAAACGGATGTTTTATCACCGAGTAAGTGAGTTACGTTTTTGGGTGCAACCCTCACCATTCGGTCGTCAATAAAAGGAGGTACGATTGCCGCGATTTTGTTAATCCGTGAGTCAATGGCTCCTAATAACAGGCTCATCTGTCCACCCATACTGTAACCAACTAATGCAATTTCGCTATCATCCAAGTTAGCTTGCTTTTCCACCCAATCAAGCAATACCCGATAATCCAAAATCGATTCTCGTATCATGCTTTGGTAACGACTCTTATCACCCAAAAACGTCAACATCATCATAATGGCACTCAAACTATTCTCAGGATCTTTACGCGACCCATGATAACGAGCATCAAGGGCGATTACTGCATAACCTTTTTGATTGGCTAACTTTGTTATCTCATTAACTCGAGTAACCGTCGGACGCCCCTTTAGCGAATCGGTCCACCAGCGAGGATAGCTTCGTCCCATGGCATGCAGGCCAATCAACACCGGAAATTTAAAGGCCTTATCTTGCTCTAAGTTGGCATCCATGGGATAACCGACTTGTCCATTTACCACGGCACCATCGAAACTCTTAAAGCTAAATTTAAAAACGTTTTGAGAAATAGGTGTCATTTTAAAATCCAAATCCTCTGGCGGATGATACTGGTAATAAGCCATTAACTCTTGCTCTGTAATGGATTCTACATCCAGCGTAAAAAACGTGTAGTAGATTCCACCCAATACTGAGAGTATGACTGTGATGGCAATCAGCATCTTCTTTTTCATGGTTATCTATCCCTCTCCGGCAAGTTGATTGTTAAACTCTATCGATTGTGCATAAGAAAGAATAACGGTATGAATGTGAAATCTAGGTTAAATATCAGGTGAAAACATTCCTCAATAGATGAGAGAGAATTGTTAACGAGCTAATTCTTATTGAAATAATAGACTTAAGAAGAAAAACATCTTTCTAAGCACTAGCCTTTTATCTCAAAAATAGATATTCAGAAACGACGATATAAAATCACCATAGTCTACTGCAGCACTTGTAAATATTAACGAAACTGGGTAAGTTGAAAGAAAATAATTTCTAAATGGATAATCCACATATCGCGCACGTTGCGCAGTAATAATTTGTTACAGCTACTATGAAAAAACGCACTTATGCTATGAACACTGCAGTTATTTTGGCCTTGCTTATATGGAGTTATTTCCTTTATAGGGAATTAATTTACTGCCCTGAATATGCTTTAGAGCGTCCTAATTCGAAGGCCCCAGGAGCATCTTGCTCTGTTGCCGGTTGGATGCAAATTTTCTATTTACTGATTATTCCTCTGGTATTGGGAGTCATTGGATTTCGTATTTCTAAGTTAAGTAAGAGCATAACATGGCTAATTATCGTATTCATACCATTCTTACTGCTTTCTTTTTTAAGGATTGAATTTGGTGTTTGAAGAATCTCTAACAAAACGCAGGAAATCGAAATGCAGGTAGACGCATTCGACTCAACTCGGCGTTTCTTTGGAATTGACTTCACTTATGGGTGAGCTATTTACCGGAAAAGAAAAAATTTTCTATTCAATATTAATTAGCATCAGTTTCTTATTATTTGTCTGGTCCTATTATAGAAATGAGACGTGTGGTTATGATTGCGGTTTGTTTACTATTTCAACAGGCACTGCAGTAGTTATTGCTCTGCTTTTTAGTTTTTGGACATTTATTATTTCGTTAGGTCTATTATTGCTTAAGTATGTTTTTCGAAGGTTCGGAAAAAACAAAAAAATAACAAGCCATTAAACAAGGATAGAAGACAGATAATTTTACTCCTTCGACTCTAATTTCAACCGACTGATTGCTTGGCCGTTAATTGGTTATCAACTTTATAAACAGGAAAACTTTAGAAACATGGAATTAATTAAGTATTTAAACGAGAATTTCTACACAAAACAACAGTTACTAGATGTAGCAAAAGTAACTAAGTCTGAATTTGATGATTTTGTGAAACAAGGAGTTATGCCGTGCTGTTCATATAATCTCAAAGTTGATGTCCTAAGTGATTCGTTTTTTGGTGAACACAAAGAAGTAAAGTCAATTGAGTACTTTGCCAAGGGCTATACTTCATGGCTAGGATTACTCCAGGCATTGGGTAATAAAAAAGAGGCGTACTCGATTTTTTCCACAAGATATAAAACACAACTAGATCATCTAGGCGAAAAAGGCTTTATCTCTAATGACCCAAAAGTGAATAGTGCCATTGGTTCTCATATCGAAACGGAGTGGGAACACTTCATCAAGGGAGTCTATGGGTTATGTACAAAATCTGGATTGCCGGAGGATATTGCATCCAAAGAGTTAGCAATACTTATTATTGATGGTTTTATAAATCGCGAGAGTTTGAATAGTTCAGAAGAAACAGAGTTAACAAACGCAGTTAATTTGTTAGATTTATCTAGCTCTTTGTTTGCCCCCCATGAGCGTAAAAGAAGCTCGCGACATCGATTGATTGATGAAGTTCGTCGTAAATTTAAGCTACTTGGCTAACATAGTGAAGCTTCAGGTGAACTATTGATAGAAAGGTTTACCCAATCGAAATCCAACAAACATTAGTTGAAATTAAAATAACAAGTCGGTTTCAAATCCGAAAGCTCCGTCATGTTAATTGAAATTATTATTGTTCTTAAGCTCTGCTGTTGGGTTTTCGAACCCAAGCTGCCTTTAACAATGACGCTAAAAATAAATCCGTAAACTATAAGTTCCATCTATAACCTCAATTTCTAGTTTCCACCCAAGAGCCGTCGCAATTCGTTCGACCAAATACAAACCTTGACCTATCCCAGAACTATCAGCTTGCATAACATTTGGCTTCATCAACTGAGCCGTAGACTTTTCAAATTCAGCTTTGACTGTATTTTTGAAGGAAAGAACATGGCCATCAAGTCTAACTTCAAGTTTTTGTGAGCTTGAATGATTTTTGGCATTTTCGATCAAGTTATTAAATAGAAGGGTTAATAAACGGTTATTTCCTCTGACAAGAAATTCCTCTGACACATCCAAATGAACATCAAAAGATTCTTCATTTTTCTGCATTGAAGAAAGTACAGACTCTTCTAGCACAGCTCTTAAGTTGACAGGTTGAAGAACAACCGATTCTAAACGAGCTAGGGCTAGCAACGTTTCAACAATCTCTCTCATTTTTTCAGTAGAAATGCGCATTTGTTGTATATCGGTCGGATTCAATTCTCGCCGTTCGGCTAAGGCGAGCATGTTACTAATGACCGTCAGCGGTGTTCTTAATTCATGACTCACATCACGATTAAAATGAGTTTCGCGCTTAAGCGATTCCCCTAGTTCGTTTATGGACTGTTCGATAGTGCTGGCTAAATACTCGATTTCATCATCATTTTGATAACGACTTAAATCCATCGGCAATTGCTGCTCTCGCTGGTTCCTTACATCTTTGGCTAATAAGGTGAGTGGTTTTATCGCTCTTTTAGAAATCCGGTAGGCTGGCCAGATGGCTAATAATAATGCGAGAACCAGCAAGATAATTGATAATTTGAATAATTGTTTAGGTCGATTAGTGACGGATAGAAACTCCGTCACTTCCGCTACTAACAAAGCGTCGACCCTTTGTCCCGTTTCGTTATCAACAAAAACGAGGTCCAAAAGATGGTAATGATGGTTATTTTCAGTGAACACTTCTCCTATGGTGGGTGTTTTTAATCTTGCATCAATCACATCTTGAGGGGCATTGGCTAAATCCGTATACAGCACCATATAATCGACTCGAGATTGAGGTACTTGCTTAGTTTGCTGAAAACTCGATTTTAAATACCGTGCTTCGTTGGCAAGAATTTTTTCAAGAATCGAATCTTCAACAATGAATGAAAATACCAGGCTGATGATGGAATAACCCAAGCAAAGTACAAATGTAAAACCACCAAAAATTAGAAATACCCGGCGCTCGATACGATTATTACTCTTCACTGTTGTCCACCAGTTTGTAGCCAACGTTAGTAATGGTTTGTAGCATAGAGTAGGAATACGGTTTGTCGAGGGCCGTACGAAGGCTATAAATATGTGAACGAAGTGCGTCACTATCCGGCGGCGCATCGCCCCACACTTGGTGGATTAAATTAGACCGTGAAACCGCTTGGGGGTAGGCACGAGCAAGGCACAATAGTATTTTAAAACCAACATTCGTCAGTTTAAGTGCGGTATCTTCTCTTTTTGCCGTATGTTGGCTTTGTTGGACGACCAGATCACCCACTTCAACTTGCTGACTCTTATGTAATTGATTGCGACGAGCTAGCGCTAAACACCTAAGTTCCAATTCTCTAAATTCAAATGGTTTTGTCACATAATCATCGGCACCACTGCCAAACCCATCGGCCTTGTCTTCAAACGCATCCCGAGCAGTCAACATAAGAACCGGCAAGTAAATATCCGATTGCTCTTTAATGAGTCTACAGACTTCAATACCGTCGATATCAGGCAAATTAAGGTCGAGCAATACCACATCAAAATTGCCATCTAGCGCCAGTTGAACACCCAACTTACCATTCATTGCGTAATCCACTGACCAATCCAGCCCTTCGAAATACTCACAAAGCTGCGCAGCAATAGTTTGGTTGTCTTCTATCAATAATAACGATATTTTCTTCAAGTCTTAGTCTCGCTTATCGCTAGTTTAGAAATTAAACGGCAATGGTAGAATAATAGTATTCTAGCCAGTGATATTTGCCAAGATTATTTCAGCCTTACGGGAAGTATAAGATAGTGATGTAAAACCTGTGTGAAATCGGCTTTAACACCAAACATTTATCATTCTATGCGACGACCAAATTCGATGTCATTCTTATATTTGAAACTTGATTCCACAACCGAAGTCAAACAGACTACAATAGCGATATCTTTGAGCGGCGATATTATTAATCTATGAGCTTAGACAACGAACAATTGCAAGATAGCGAAGTTCAACCCCCTCAACGACGACAGGGGTATTTCTTATCAACGTCTTCAGAAATAGATTACAGCACAGAATCTAACTTCCTGGTTGCAAGCGCTAACTTTATATTCAATCATTGGAAACTGGGACTAACTTGTTTACACCATGTTAACTTCGATGAAAGTGACATTCAGGATATTAAAGAGGATGGGCATCATGATGGCGCATCAGATTTCTCCTTTGACGAATACATCTTAGTCGGCAAGCTATCCAGTTTAAAAAGCTGGCAACTCAATGCCATCGACTCTCTAGTCGAACTGTTTGGTTCTGAGTTTTATCAACAGCTTAAGGGTGGTCTATTTTCCACTGAATCAAAACTCTACCAAGCCGTAATATCTTCAAGCAATGATTCAACAGCAACTGATTTTGTTCGCACCATCGGCAAAGATAGCTGTCAGACTTGGCAGTCTGTTCCAATTGATAGAGTCGAACTAAAGTCGAAACTTCTTAATCTTAAGCTCATCTCTGAACAAACAATCGCTAGAATTTATCGGCCCAATGTTAACTGGAAAGAGCTAAGTACAGAAAAAGCATCTCGAATAAAATTTATTCGAGAGTTCTCTATGAGCCCTCCCATTGATTTTGAATTCGTATCATCTCACTTCCATTTTGACAATTTTCCAAACGAGAAAAAATTAAGGCTACGTTTAGCCATTTGGCGTCTGCTCGACAATCAAGAATGGCAACAAGGGTTGCGAACAGAAGATCGTCTAGAGTTTCCAAAAGAGATGCTAATATATTTGCTTAGGTTTGAGTCACTCAATTCTATTCTAGCGGTAATCAACTCCGACAATACTGATCTTTATACAACCAGCAATAAAAATAATACACTCATGTTTCTGCTCGATCGTTTGGTCGCTCATAAATCAGATGAAGGAATAGATGCTCTAAAACAAAGAGAATCATCTTTTACAGCAAAGCTTCAAATGCGTTTGGTTTCATCACTTTACGCTTGTTCACTCAATAATGATGTTGCAAGTGAACTTGCCGTTAAATTCTGCTCCGATAAAGCGATTGATAAAACACTGAAATGGCAACAAGAAAACCAACGCAATCTGGAACAATTAGTTGTCAACGGATTCAGCTTTTCTGTCGAGAAATTTCTTTCAGAGAATTCTGTCGAAGTAGATATTTTAAGTAAACTTGCGCTTAAGGCGGCAGAGAAAGGCTACTCCCGAATCTTGATGCTATTGGCCGAGCACGGTGCAGACTTATCCTACTGGAGTAATTTTGTTGTTAAATATGCTAACAAATTTGATTACACCGCGATGAAAGAATGGCTGATAGAACAAGAAATTGAAGATTTACATTTTGAATAGATTGGCCAAAGATAAGTACAGAAACTAACCAATGGTAAGTTAATAAAAATGCGATTGAAATTATTAAATATATTTACTCTCTTTGTTGTTCTTTCGGCGACAGGACCACTCTTCGCTCAAGACTACCTAAGTTTCAAAACTGAAGATGAAGCCAATAACATAGAGATATTTAAAGGCGCTAGTCCGTCAGTCGTTTATGTTACCAATAAAGCGATTCGACGAAGCTTCTTCTCCTACAATGTTCAAGAAATTCCTCAGGGAACAGGCTCAGGTTTTATTTGGGATAAGTCCGGCATTATTGTTACTAATTACCATGTGATTCAGGGAGCCAGTCGAGTGACTATCACGATGCAGGATGGTACTGAATTGGATGCTGATTTAATCGGTGTTGCTCCTGATAAAGATTTAGCCGTATTAAAGGTTAACTCTGAAGAAGAACTAACACCGTTACCACTCGGCGATTCATCGCTACTAGAAGTTGGCAGAAAGGTGATAGCGATTGGCAACCCTTTTGGATTAGATACCACACTAACAGTCGGCGTAGTCAGCGCTTTAAATAGGGAAATAGATGCCGTATCTGAAAGGAAAATTAGAGGAGTGATTCAAACCGATGCTTCGATTAATCCGGGTAATTCAGGTGGCCCACTTCTAAATTCATTAGGACAACTTGTCGGTGTGAATACAGCTATCTATAGTTCTTCTGGAGCAAGTGCAGGGATAGGCTTTGCTATACCAGTTAACACCGTCAAAAAGATTGTACCTCAACTTATTCAATATGGCCGAATCGTTCGCCCTGATATTGGTTTTGAAACGGCGCCAGACTATTGGGCGCAGCGCCTTAACGTAGATGGCGTTTTGGTATTAAATGTCACACCAGGCTCACATGCAGACAAAGCTGGAATCGTTGGCATGAGTCGAAATCGCAGGGGTAATATAATCATTGGCGATTTAATCGTGAGTATTGATGATGTGAAAGTCAAAAACTCAGACGACTTACTGAATATTTTGGAACAACATAAGAGTGGCGATAGGGTAACATTAGTTATTAAGCGGGATGGTCAACAGTACGAAACATCGATAAGACTAATGCCAGCAATAAAGTATTCTCTTTAAGCTGGCATTGGTTAATTAGTTATTAGTAATGCAAGAGATATAGAAAATTTAAACGCTCAGTCCGCATTAGAGGCTTCGGTACTCGGTTGACCGCCCTCTCCTTCAATTACTTTATTGAGCTTTTCTTCAACGGGTCCTTCTTTCTCTTTACCCAAGTCGCTAATCGCATCAGCCTGCTCACGCGTTAATTTATGAATAGACTTAATAAAACATCGTTGCTCAGGAAAAGAAGGAACAAATATTGAGTCAAATTTAGCATGAAGTGTGGAACCTGAACGATTGATACCGATAGATTGCGAGAAGCCCAGCTCAATACAATTATTCTTTAAAGTAAGAAAATAAGGACGGTTCATTGATTTAGAGACAATCAAGTGCTTCTTACCTAATTCACGCCAACCATGAAAGCGGAACGAGGTCACTCGCTCAACTTCCTCTACTTTATTATTGTTTAAGTAATCACTATAAAGTTCGGCGCGCTGCTGTTCCGTCAATCGATGTGTGGAGCAACCATTGACTAATACCAACGCCATTATCACTGTTATCACGAATGTCGTATTGAGTTTCATTGTATTTACCTCTAAAACTGAGCTGTTTGCAAGAATTCGCAAGTCAATCTACGCAGCCCTTATAACTTAGCATACACCTCTACTTATCTATAGGACAACCAATAGAGAATAATGTTAATAAAATCGTGAACTATATATAAATATGTAATTAAAGTGACTTCGTATCTGTCCTCTGATAAATCGCTGAGTGTCGCTGGGACAGGACTTGATCTAGATAACCTATCGTGCTTCTTCACAGCGCTATCGAAGGGGTCAACAATTTTTATCCTCGACAAACTCACTTTAATTTATTAACTTAGCCTACGGACTATAACATTACAAACAACACGGACGATAATCCATGTATGAACCGCCAAGTTCTGATGTCGAATTAATACATCAAGATAATGGGAATAGCGTTAAGGCTATATCAATCGGAGTGCTGATTGAAATTGTTGGCTCAACAGCCATGGGTGTTATTCTAGGTACTCTTTTTACAGTCTATCATCTTCAACATGGCGCAACTGCCGAGCAGATACCGGGTCTACTAACTGGGGGTGTTTTGTCTCCTTACTACCTCGCAGTGATAACGTTGGGCACTGGCATCTCTATTATTGCCGGATATATATGTGCAAAATATTCGGTGAAACACATTATTCGAGATGTAATTAGTATGTATGTGATCACCATTGTAATTATGAGCTTGTTAAATCTTCAATCTGAAAACATCGCTGAAACTATCGTGCTAAGTCTAATATCCCTGGCCGCGGTATCGTTTGGAGCGTACTTGAAGAGTAAAAGAAATTAATCGCAATACCAACTATGATGTAACTTAAAAATATGGATACTAAAGCTCTCAAACAATTGTGCCAATCATTACCTAAATCTACATGCGTAGAACTGGGCGGACCATCCAATATAATGTCCTACTTGGTCCACGGAAAAAAATTTGCCTATTTCAAAACCAGCGCTCCTGAAAAATGGCGTTTCAGCTTTAGAGCAACGCCGGAACGTTTCTTAGAACTGACGGATCAACCCGGTATAAAACCTGCACGATACATGCATCGTTTTCACTGGGTAACAGTAGTAGATGTTAGAAATATGAACGAGGAATACCTAAAAGAACTCGTATGTTGGTCATATGAGAAGGCCATCTCCTCATTGCCTAAAAAGATACAAAAGCAGATATCAATCTAATTCCTTATTGAAAAAGTAAGATCATTGTTGGTGCGCAATTTGACCAACACACATTGAAAACGATATTCTTGGTTCTTAAAGGAGTCCAAAGACCACAATGAAACTTGAAAGAATTGATAGGCAATCAGCAAACCTGCTTTCAGAGTTATGCATTAAAACTTTCAAAGAAGCATATAAAGGTGTTCACAGCGAAGAAGATATCGAATGCTATTGTTCCGATAACTATTTACCAAGTGATGTTGCTCTGCTATTAGACGACGAGACCACTGAAGCCGTTGTTGCTTTAGACCAGGAAATTCCCGCTGGTTTCTATTTGATAAAACATATGCCATGCCCTGTTGAATTAGCTGGACCGAGTACCGAACTCAAACAAATATATGTACTATCCAGTCATTTCGGCGGCGGACTAGGTCGACAGCTTTTTGATAGTATTGTTCAGTCCGCATTAGAATACGGCAGCACTAGGCTTTGGTTGTGTGTATCAGACATCAACTATCGTGCTCAAGCGTTCTATAAGAAATTGGGGTTTTCAAAAGTAGGAATAGGCCCTGTATTAGTGGTTGGTAAAGATAAATTACCTTCGTCTATATTAGCTCTCGAAATTATTAAGTAGAAAGCATTTAAAATGCGTTAATAAAGGAATCAAGAACTCAAATTATGTAGTTGATAACTTACCAGAGTAAATCGCAATAAACTAAAGGAGTTAGTAAAATGCCACTGAGTAAAAATAAAAGTTATTTCATCTCAAAGCCCCATGTGTATTTGCGGAGCAAATCTTCGAGAGGCGACAAAGTAAACCACCTGTTACTTGGTGATTGGTTAAGAGTGTTGAATACAACGGTTAAGAATGGCTGTGTCAATATTCGCTGCCGTAACTCTGAAGGGTGGATTAAGAAATCGGAGTTCTCAAAACAACGCGCGCTGGAAGTCAACTTTGTCGATATAGGACAAGGCGATGGCTGTCACATAGTCACACCAGACGACGATATTATTCTTATTGATGCCGGAGTCGGCTCCAATATGAATCGATTTTTATCCTGGCGATATAATCTACGTCATCGTAATGTTAAACGTGCGTCAGACTTTGACGCGAACAAAAAAGAAAAAACGCCCTGGCTTATTGATCACTTAGTCATCTCTCATCCGGATAATGACCATTATTACGGTTTTTTGGATGTTTTCGAGAATTTAAAACTCGAGGTTGGCAAGGTCTACCACAATGGTATTGTTGAACGTCCAGCGGAGGTCAAAAAACCAGGTTTAACTTATCCAGACGACCTGGGTGGTTACGCAGCTTCAGATGGAGAAAAATATCTGTGGAACTTAGTCGATACTAGCAAGAAAATGAAAGACTTGAATAAAGCCCATCCAAAAACTCGCAAACAATATTTATCGACCATGAGAGCTTGCCTAAAGAACTCCCCCACAACCACTTTCAAAGCACTATCTGTTGATATCGACAAACTCGAGAATCAAGTATTCTTGGGTCCGTTCGATGAAGTTAATGATGTATCTCTAAGAGTACTCGGCCCAGTTGTTGAAAAAGTGAGTCATCAGGGAAAAACTAGAAAATGCTTGAGAAGACTTGGAAGTGAAGGTGTTACAAAAAATGGACATTCTGTAATTTTGAAATTATTGTATGGTAATCTGTCGATTATGCTCGGTGGTGATTTAAATACTGAATCTCAAGATTTCTTATTACAACAGTATACCTCTGTTGGTGATGAAACATCGACACTTGAGAAGAAAATTAAGAAGACCATCGCAAAAGGCAACAAAGCAACCCAAAAAGAACTAACATCCTTAGCAGTGAATAATTTCAAACTAGATGTGATTATCGCCGAAGCAAGGGCGACTTTCGAATGTGATGTTACGAAAGCTTGCCATCATGGTAGCTCGCATTTTACTGATACTTTTTTACAATGTGTCAACGCAGCGGCTACAGTAATTTCTAGCGGAGATAATGAAAGCCATTCCCACCCTCGCCCAGATGCACTAGGCGCATTCGGTAAGCATGGCCGCGGCGACCGCCCAATGATATTCTCAACAGAGCTTGCAAGAAGCACCCGTGAATTCACACCAATTATAAAGCACTTTGAAGCGTTACAGAGCTATCTTAAACAAATTGAAGAAAGTAGTAGCAAACAAGAGCGCAAACGATTGCAGCGAGAGATGGAAGAAAAACAAGACCGGAATGTCGCTGTCTATGGAATGATTACCTTGAGAGCCCTTGGCGATAAAGTCATCATCGCACAAAAACTAGAACAGCCTAAAAAGGGCTTTAAGTGGGATATCCATGAGTTAGCTTTTAACAAGAACACCAAACAATTTGAGGCGGTGGAACATTAAGATTATGCTCGTATGGATCGAGCAAAAAACCGTTGGGTTTCGTTCCTCTACCCAACCTTTTTTCACGGGTATGAAGTAGGACGGCCTAGAGCTTTCAGCGGATAACCACTGTTTTTCGCGGGGCATACCAACCCAGCAACTCCTTTAGATAGGGACTATTTAAATTAGGAATAACTTGCGTACCAATAATCCAGAAAGAATACTAAAGAGCAAACTTTATGAGTTACGAAGAATCAATCAAAAAACTAACATTTGAAAAAGACGTAGAACATTCTACAATGATGAAAACACCATGCTTACGTTATAAGGGTGAATTTATGGGTATGTTTTTCGACAAAGAAGACGCATTAATCGTCAAACTGTCTCCATATCGCGTCAATGAGATAATCGAACAAGGATTTGGCAGGGAGTTTAATTTCACAAAAAAACGTTTCAAGGAATGGGTACTGATACCGACCGATTTTGAAGAACTGTTTGAGTCGTACTTTTATGAAGCGCTGAAATATGCGAAAACAAAGGGAAAAGATAAGTAATCGACTAACGACCTATCTTTTTATTTTTCGAATTGATTTACCCGCGCCTTTCTCAAGAATCAGATGAAACTGACATTCCATCCAAGGTCGACGTTAAGTTTTCAGTGAATACTCACGGCTTCAAACTGAGACAGCGATCGTTGTTTCCGTTACTTAATCAATCTCAACAACTATCTTTCCTTTTTGCTGATTGGACTCCATATATCGATGTGCGTCTTGGATCTTATCCAATGAAAAAACGCTATCTATGACCGGTTCGATCGTCCCACTATTAAACAACTCCAATAGATATTGCTTCGCATTTTCTAGCCGCTTGTTGTTCTTAGTAATTTCAAATAGTGTATAACCCTGAATAATTAATCCCTTCGCTAGAGCAGCGAATAGAGGATAAGGTGACTCTCTATTATCTAATGCGCCATATTCAATGATTCGACCACCAGTCGCACTTATTTCCGCCAAGTCATTTAAGATCGGTCCGCTGATTGGGTCGAAAACCAACCCAACTCCAGAATTCTCTGTTATGGACATAGTTTTTGAAACTAGTTCTTCTGTATCAGTACAAATCACGTGATCAGCACCTTGCTCAAGAAGAAATTGTTTCTTATTTTCGCCTCTCGTTATCGCAATAACCACTGCGCCGACATGCTTTGCGACATGAATTGCTGCAACTCCGACGCTACTGCTTGCGGCGGTAATGGCCACATATTGTTTTGGTCTAATTTGAGCAATGTCAATCAAAGCTCCATATGCCGTGATGTATTGCATCCAAATCGCTGCATTTTGCCGATACGAAAATAGCTCAGGGGATTTAACAACGGCACATTGTGGAACTGTCGCTATTTCACCATAGACACCATGTTCCCCAATTGAAAAAGCTGGGATTGTTGATACTTTATCGCCTACAGAAAAATTATTCACGTTACCTCCCACACTCTCAACTGTACCGGCGGCTTCATATCCGAGCTTGGAAGGAAATTTGGGCGTTTCGAGATATTCGCCATTTCTAAACATAACTTCTGCTCTGTTCAGGCCTATGGCTCTTACTCTAATTCTAACTTCATTAGCCGCTAACGGTTCTAGAGGTACTCGCTCGATTTTCAAAACAGATGCGTCGCCAATTTGGTGAAAGCGTACTGAGCGGAAAGAAATCGGTTTCATTAATATTCTCCTAAAGGTTGCTGCTAAGAAATCAGATGAAACTGACTTTTCATTCCTAGATCACGGCTTGGAATAATATTTTGATAATTATCTGACCGGTACCAATTTAAGGCGCTCTCATGGTCGGGAAATTGAATAACGACTTTCTTTTGATATACGGCAGCACCGTGTAACGATTCAATATTTCCTTTGGCAATAAATTCACCTCCAAAAGGTATTAAGGTCTCAGCGGCAAGTGCACTGTAGCTAGCAAGTTTCTCTGAATCCATTGGGGTTAAATCAACAACAATTAAAGCAGACATCTTTTTCTCCATTGGTTAGTGTTGACTTAGATTAGTCTATGCCGAATAATGAAACAATAGCCATAAATTTAACTGAGTGTTTAATTAAATGAACAATTTAAAGCTATTACCTGGAATGTTGGTATTCGCAGAAGTTGCAATGCAGGGCTCTTTTACAGAAGCGGCATCTAAACTGAACATGAGTAAATCCGCAGTCAGCCAGCACATCAAGAGACTCGAAGCGCATATTGGACAACAGCTGCTTTCACGTAACACCCGTGGCATGTCGTTAACCGAGTCAGGAAAAAAGCTGCTTGCAAGAAGTGAGTTATTACAAGACCAAGTCAATCTTGCGCTTCAAGAGATAAATTCGGTACAGGAAACGCCATCGGGAACAATTGCCATCACAATTCCTCATTCTTTGGAACGAGATATTGCAGTCCCGGCACTAAAGCAATTGTGCATAGAATTTCCGTTGATCCGACCTCGAATCGTTGTCTCCGATGAGGCACAAGATTTAATCAGTGAAAAATTAGACATTGCTATCTATGGGGGAAATTTAAAAGACAGTAACTATCGAGCCTTACCGATAGGTTCAGCGAGAGAAATTATTTGTGCTAGCCCACGCTTCGTTAGTCAACAAAATACGATTAAGACGATGAAAGATTTACAGTCTCTAAAGTGGCTTCAAACACCCTGGCAAAGTAATAAAATTATCCTACACAACGATGATTTGTTAACTCAACAACAAAGCATTGATGTGGCATTCTTCGCTCAGTCCAATACCCTACCAACAACTATCGAAATGCTTTCTCATGATATGGGCGTTGCACTTATACCTGAATTTTCGGTACAAGACTTACTGGCAAATGGTCAACTCGTACGCATACTTCCTGAATATCAGGGACAGCTCTGGCCGTTTTATTTTGTCCACCGCTTTCAAGGTGATAAACCGATCCACATCACTCGATTTTATCAGTTAATAAAACACTTTTTCTCTAAAGCGGTGAGTGGTTGATGGAAGGAGAGCGGTTGCTAGTTGCTAGTTGCTAGTTGCTAGTTGCTAGTTGCTAGTTGCTAGTTGCTAAAAATTATGACATCAAACGTTTACGCATTTCCGCTAAACGATCTTTCCCTTCTTCTCTTTTTTCTTCATCTGTTTTTGGCACCTGATCGACTTCCCATTCGAGATCTTCTTGTGGCATCTCTTCTAAAAAACGGCTCGGAACTGAATCCACCATTTCACCATAGCGTTGTCTTTTTTGTGCGACAATAATTGTTAGTGTTTCCTCAGCACGAGTAATACCAACATAAGCCAAACGTCTTTCTTCTTCGACGTTGTCTTCTTCAATGGAAGACTTATGCGGCAACAATTCTTCTTCCATACCAACCATGTAAACATGTGGAAACTCTAATCCCTTTGAGGCATGTAGGGTCATCAATTGAACCTCATTCGCGTCCTCTTCCTCTTCTTCTCCACGGTCTAACATTTCTCTCAAGCAAAGTTTTGAAACTGTCTCAGCGAAAGGATCGTCTGCTAATTTGTTGTTTTCTAATCCTGACTCTATCCAAGATAATAAAGTTTCGACATTGCTCCAGCGAAATTCAGCGGCTTTTGGAGTGCTGGAATTATCGAATAAGAAGCCTTGATAACCGATATATGCAAGTAACTCTCTAATTACCGCTAAACTATCACCTCGCTTGACGTTATCAGATGCCTTAGCGATCGTTTCACCAAAACGGCGAACAGCTGCGAGACCTTTGCCAGAAAGTGTTTGTTCGAGTCCGACTTCAAAAATGGCTTCGAACAAACTAATGTGTCTTTCATTGGCATAACTGCCTAATTTTTCTAGCGTACTAACACCGATTTCTCGTCGAGGCACATTTGAAATCCGAATGAATGCGTTATCGTCTTCTTGATTAACCATTAGCCTAAAATAGGCCATCACATCTTTAATTTCTGCCCTTGCAAAAAATGACGTGGTGCCACTAATCTTGTAAGGGATTTGTTTATCAACCAAGAATTTCTCTAACAAACGAGACTGATGATTACCACGATATAAAATCGCAAAGTCTCGATATTGAATTCCGTTATTGATTCGTCGGGAAAGAATTTCCTTGGTCACTCGATCCGATTCGTCGTTATCGTTTTTAGCAGAAAGAATCCGTATTGGTTCGCCAAAATGTTTATCTGACCACAATCGTTTCTTAAAGATATGCTCATTATTTTGGATTAGGACATTCGCAGATTTCAGAATTCGCCCCGCCGAACGATAATTCTGTTCAAGTTTAACCACTTGTAAGTTGGGGAAATCAGTCTGCAACAATTCCAAGTTCTTAGGCTGTGCCCCACGCCAAGAATAGATGGATTGGTCATCGTCACCAACTACAGTGAAATTACCCAAGCGTCCGGTAATCTGTTTAACCAATTCATATTGACTGGTATTAGTATCTTGATACTCATCGACCAACAGGTACCTAATTTTATTCTGCCACCGCTCTCGTACTTGCTGATCATTCATCAACAGCAACGTAGGGATCAAAATCAAATCGTCGAAATCGACGGCGTTAAATGCGCGCAAACTTCGAGTGTAAGCTTCATACAGTTTCGCCGCCACCAGCAACTCCTGATCATCAGATATAGCAATGGCCTGTTCGGGCTGTATTAAATCGTTTTTCCAGCGAGAAATTTGAGCCAAAACTTCCTGCATTTCCTTTTTATCGGCGTCGTCACTTTTTTTGCAAAGTTCTTTGATTAGCTGAAAGGAATCTTGATCGTCGAAGATGGTAAAATTCTTGCGGAATCCCAACGCTTTGCATTCTCTTCGAATAATGGTTAATCCTAGGTTATGAAAAGTAGAGACTGTTAGGCCTTTTGCATTGGTATCACCCAGCAATTTAGTGACCCGTGCTTTCATTTCTTTGGAAGCCTTATTAGTGAAGGTAACAGCTGCAATGTTCTTGGCTTGATAGCCACATTGCTGAATTAGATGAACGATTTTCTGAGTAATAACTGCTGTTTTGCCGCTGCCAGCCCCTGCTAATACTAGCAGCGGAGAAGTCGTTAGTTTTACAGCTTGAGCTTGTTGAGGATTTAATCTAACAGTGGCCACAATTTGCCTTAAATGATTGGATATTTGATAAGAACGCGCTAGCTTTACTTGGATAGTGCGAGGAGCAGTGAGGATGAATCACCATAGCATTGCGCTATTGTAATTCACCCTCAGGGTCAAGAAAACAGCTAATTAGCCCTTTTTGTAATTGTGAGTTTGTTTCATTCAATTTATAGCTAAGAAACCCATTGCTTGGACTTGGCGTGATTTGCCAGCCACACTAAAGCAAATGCGATGATTAATACCATACCTGGCATTACCGCGCTTCCTGGTCCGTACACTGCCACCGAATCGACGATAAAAAAGTTGTGATACATTTGTACACAAACGCCGATCACCGAAATGATTAGCGCGTACAAAGCGATTGATTTCTTAAGTGCTAGTAACAAACTTCCTAGAGCGCCGCCTATCACTGCGCAAGCAAACGCAATATTGACCCAGATTGGGATGTTTTCATACATAGCCCGTTCATTTTCAGGCAGCGTGGCTAGCATTTCTGGTGTCATCATCATTTGAGCAGCAAAGGCCATCACCCCTAAGAGATTCCACACAAAAGCGACCCACGCAACGACGGTAAACCAGCGAGGAATAGTTGATTCATTTGTCATATTAATTCTCCTAATTCGATAAGATAAATTGTTGTTTTTAATTATATTTTTCCAATTTCCAATCACTGATATTTATCGCAGCTTCATCGTGATAACCGCGTAGGACTAGATATACTTATTGCTAGTGATATCAATTGTACAACAAAGAGATGATCGTTTAGCATGGTGGCCAAACGACAGACCATACTAGCATAAAAACCGGTAACCCTATGACACGACAACTAGTTTTACTTCTATTACTTATTTTACCTTTCCAAGTTACAGCGAAAGTGCTCAGTAGCTCGGCCAATGGATTTACACTTGAAATAGAACGCGAAGTCACCGTTGCCCAGGCTGAAGTATATCAGCAATTCCTGAAGATCTCAGATTGGTGGATAAGTGACCATACTTATTTTGGACAAGCAAAAAACCTATCGATTAGCCCGCAATCTAATGGCTGTTTTTGTGAAATCGATGGCGACAAACAAGTGCTGCACATGACGGTAACCTATGTTGATCCCGATAAAGAAATTAGAATGGTCGGTGGCCTTGGCCCGCTACAGATGATGGGTGTCAGTGGCGGAATGTCTTGGCGGTTTGAAGCGTTAGAAGCGAATCGGACTCGAATTATCCAGCGCTATCAGGTCAATGGTTCTATCGAAGGGGGGGTTGACAAATTAGCTGCCATTGTCGATAAAGTACAAACTCAACAACAGGATTCGCTGGTGGCCCGATTAAAAATGTCACAAAAATAACCGATTCTTACCGAATTCCCAAAGAATATAATTGAAGTGATGCGATGAAGCCAACTGCACAACAAGGATCCAACCTAAGGAACCATATTTTATTGTTCTCCATTCTAGTGATCACTAACTTCTTTGTTGGTGGAATGGTAGGACTCGAAAGAACATTACTGCCGCTCATAGCCGAAGCCGACTTTGGCATCACTTCATCGGTTGCGGTTCTCTCCTTTATCGCCACTTTTGGATTAACCAAAGCGTCCGTTAATTTCTTCGCTGGCAGTTTATCGGACCATTGGGGTCGGGTAAGAGTCCTGCAAATAGGTTGGGTGATTGCCATACCTATTCCTTTGATCTTAATGTTCGCCGATCATTGGTACTGGATTTTATTTGCGAATTTCCTACTGGGTGTGAGTCAAGCCATGTGTTGGTCAATGACCGTGGTGATGAAAGTTGATATTGCTGGAGATAAACAACGAGGGTTAGCAATAGGCCTCAATGAATTTGCTGGATATGGTGGGGTTGCTGTCATTGCATTTGTCACTGGATTAATTGCCACCGATTATGGACTCCGTCCCGAGCCGTTTTATGTCGGTTTAGTGTTAGTCATCATTGGACTGCTTTTATCAACGATAGTTAAAGATACTCGTTGCCATACAGGCAATAATAATCAGTCAATGTCGGAAGATTGCGACCAAGATACTTCCCAAGTTAATGTCCAATCATCGATAGAAAAGCCACTCCCTCTGTATGAGGTTTTTAAGAAAGCGACCTGGAATGACGCAGGGTTATCCACTGCTAGCATTGCCGGTTTGGTAACCAATTTGAAAGACGGCATGTTGTGGGGATTATTACCCATTTATCTCCTTAGCCAAGATATGTCACTGGCTCAAATCGCCACTATCGTTGCCATTTACCCCATCGTTTGGAGCACCGCTCAGCTTATTTTTGGTCCACTTTCAGACAAAGTAGGACGAAAATTAATTATAGCCGGCGGCATGTTCACTCAGGCTGGCGGACTATTCGTTTTTGTTATTTGGAATAATTACACGGGTTATATCGTTGCAGCAGGACTCGTTGGTCTAGGTACCGCGATGGTCTATCCAACTTTATTGGCTCTGGTATCGGATTTATCGGGTGTCAGCTGGCGAGCATCTGCTCTTGGGATCTATCGGTTTTGGCGAGATTTAGGCTATGCTATTGGTGCGATTTCAACGGGTTTATTAGCCGATGCATTGGATATTCCGACGAGTATATCAGTGGTTTCAGTATTGGCAATGATAGCCGGGTTAACGGTTTCGATTAGAGTTCAAAAATAAAAGAAGCCTCAGCGTTTAAAACATCAGCTCTAATAAATAATCAACGAAAAGACTGATACATTTTGCTGGCCCAATCTAAACGCCCTTCAAATCGCTCTTGTAGTTCTAAGTAATCACTTGGTACCTTTTTTGGCCACTTTAAACCATAACCATCAGGCATGACAATAGGCGCCACCATCGCAGCAGCCGACAAATCTGCCCGACTAAACTGATTACCAACTAAATAAGAATTCTTCTGGTAGTGCTCATCTAGACGATCAACGGCAAGCTCTAGAATCTTCATAGACTCAATGGAAGTCTCATCACTTATTTTCATAAATTGACGCATCTTTTCGTTCAGCGTTTTGTATGATAATGCCAGTACGAGCGGGCCATACCATGGTCCTTTATGGGTAAAGAATGGTTTCACCACTTCTGGGTGTTTTAGTAAAATATTATACGCACACAGCCTAACATTTATACCCACTTCTCTATCAAGAAAAATTTCCCAATCTGCGGCGTCTGTTCGCAAATCCCTTCCTTCAGGTGTTAATTGATTACGAGGAAAATTTTTATCTAAGTAGTCAATAATTTCAGTCGATCCGGCAATCACTCGCTGATTATGTTGAATGATTGGAACTGATGATTTTACCCCTAGCTGCTTGGTCACTTTAACGTGCAATCCAGGCAACATATTGACCGGTCGATATTCGATCTGCTTGTAGTCCAGCGCCCAGCGTATTTTCTCGCAATAATGGGAAATTGGAAATTGATAGAGCTTGAGCATGGACGCTTTCTCGATAAAAATTAGTTTTGATTAAAGGGTTAACCAACTGACTATTAAGGGACCTAAGTAATTAGTTCTTGATTCCGTGCTCTATAAGTATTTCGGAATGAGTTTTATAACGCCGTCAATAGAATTGGTTTTCCACGGGTGACTACCATGGTATGTTCGAATTGCGCCGACAGATTACCTTGCTCACCCACCAATGTCCATCCATCATCTGTTTCATTAACAAACTGGCTCTTGGTAGATAAGAAAGGCTCAACCGCTATCACCATGCCTTCGCGTAATATTCGCTTGTCTTGGGGCACATAAAAGCCATGAATTTCTTTTGGATCATCATGTAAACTTTTGCCAACACCATGGCCGCATAAATTTTTTATAATTTTGAACCCTTTTTGCTTTGCGACTTGTTGTACGGTTTTACCGATACCATTGATCGGTTTATCGGCAGATATATACTTACACGCTTCACTTAAAGCAAACTGAGTTGAATGAAGTAATCGATTTTTTAGTGGTGTAGATGGTGGAACCACAAAGCTTCCCCCAGTATCTGCAAAATAGCCGTTTTTTTCTGCCGAAACATCAACATTAACAATATCACCGGCCTGAATCACTCGTTGCCCCGGTATACCATGAGCGGCTTCTTCATTGACGCTTATGCAGGTATAACCCGGAAAATCGTATGTGACCATCGGAGCTGAATTAGCTTGGTAATGTTCGAGTAAGTCCTTGCCAATCAAGTCAAGCTCTCCGGTTGTCATGCCGGGCTCAGTTTTTTCCATCATTGCTTTAAGGATAGTGGCAACAATTTTCCCTATGTGCTGGAGATGCTTTAGATCTTGGTCCGTTTCAATCGTCATCGATAGTTAGTCTGCTTCTTTTAGATAAGACCAAGAATATCAATTTAACCTTGGCTTGAGCAATGACTATTTTAATAAACCCATAGAAAAACATCCCCTCAACACTCAGACTAAGTGGATGCTTTGGTCTTTCTCTATCGTTTTCTATCCAGTGCTATACGCACACAGCAGAGCTGTTATGGTGGTCAAACGCTCTATTAAAAAATAACGACATAAAACAACCTAGAAAAATCGAATCTATTTGCCTTGTGTCATGCAAAAGATATTCAACTTATTCCCGTCGAGATCTCTGAAATACGCGGCATAAAAACTATCTGAACGCGGGCCTGGAGCGCCTTCATCCGTACCACCTAACTCAATCGCTTTGTTATATACGGCCTTTACTTGTTTTTCATTTTCTCCTAGTAAAGCAATCATAACACCATTACCAATAGTCGCTTTCTCGCCATCAAAAGGTACAGTCACCGAAAATCCGACACTGTCATGTGACTTGGACCACGCTACAAATTTATCATCTTCCATAAAACGCCCTGCGCCTAACATTTCCATTATAACGTCGTAATATGCGACCGACTTTTTCAAGTCGTTTGTTCCGATGGTAGTGTAACCAATCATTTGAATCTCCGAAGAATTATAATTGCGGCCATTCCGCTAAAACGCATCTTATAGGAGTGCTCCTGACAAGGTAGTGTCAGGAAGCTTTTCTTGGTTGGTGATATATTTCTGCCTAACGTTCTTTGCTGTCACTTAGATTTAGTAAGCTGTTCACTAAATGAGCGGAAGATAAATCTCAGTGCGTAGGTTTTCGGGTTTAGTCCGTCTTGGATCTCGATTGAGATAAATCTCAAAGCACGATTGTGTATCTCTTAAAATGTAACCACTGTTAGGAAGCCACTGGTTAAACAAATAGGCGTAAGCGTCCACAAAACCATCGTAACTTCCTTTATGAAGGTAAACGGCATACTGCCCAGCTTCGATATTCTGACTGATTAGGTTTTTCTGGTTTGCGATGTCCACCTCTATATCTAGGCAAGCGTCATACCTAATATGCTCTGGCTCAGTAACGGATGGGTCGTCATGAGAAATACCAAACAAGCGAACTTGTTTGTTCATTAAACGATTTGAATAAGCAAATTGCATCACCGACTGCCAAGCTTTTGGGGCCGCTTCCGCGTAACTGCCTTTCTCGCGAGCACAAATTAGTTTAATTTTTTTCAATTTTTCGATTTTAGGTTCCATGGTTTTCTCCCAATGAGTCATTTTGAATGTTGGATAATTTAGAATGACCTTTTGAGTTCTCACCTGGCTTGGAGTAACTAAGAACTGTTTCTTGAACGCTTTATTAAACGATGATTGATTGTCATATCCACTTTTAGCGGATATATCAATAATTGAATTTTGTGAGAACTTCAATTGTCTTACAGCTCTTTCCAATAAAAGCCTTTTCTTAAATCCATAAATACTCTCACCAACGAACGCGCGAAAAAGTCGGTGAAAATGAAATTCAGAATAACAAGCAACTTTCATCAAATGGTTCACATCAAGATCGTTATCTAGATGCTCTTCAATATAACTAACGACTTTCGCCATTCGTTGTTGAAATATACTTTTGTCCATACCAGTTTCCTGCTCAATAAGTCGCACACATTGTATGACTCATAGAAGCTCAATTTCTTTTCCATTCCTGCTCTTTTGCCCCAAACTTAATCTAAGTTACTTGGACTCTTTAAACAATTAGACCAGTAAAAGCTGATAAATTAATGATGTAGAATACACGCAAAATTAGCAAGGTTAATGCGATTATCGAAAGGGGTTTAAAAGTTATCATAAAAATACTAGTCAAATCCATCAGGCAAGATTAATATTGTGTTTCAAACATTTGATAATTTACTAAGGAAACATCATGTCTATTCAAGTAAACGATACCGTTCCAAGCGCAAAAGTAAAAGTTATTGTGGGTGGCGAAGCCAGTGAAGTTGATACAGCAGAATACTTTGCATCAGGAAAAACTGTTCTTTTCGGCCTTCCTGGTGCTTTCACACCAACATGCTCTCAAGCACATTTACCTGGCTATGTGGTGCAAGCGGACGCGGTAAAAAGTAAAGGCGTTGATCGTATTGTTTGTATGTCTGTTAATGATGCTTTTGTAATGGGCGCCTGGGGTAAATCCAGCAACGCTGAAGAATTGGTGATGCTTGCGGATGGAAATGCTGATTTCTCTAAAGCGCTGGGTTTAGATTTTGACGGTTCCGGTTTTGGTATGGGTCAACGTTGCAAACGATTCGCCGCCATTATTGATAATGGTACTGTAACTCATGTTTTCATTGAAGGGCCTGGCGAATTTGAAGTGTCTAAAGTTGAGAACATTCTAGAAAACCTGTAATCAACCGCTGGTAATTGAAATAAAAAAGGTCTACAGCGTAGACCTTTTTTATTTGGCACTGAGTAATATTTTGTACTTCTAATGCATTTTCCCTATTTAAAACTAGCCGACTACTTTCCAAACCTTGAGTTTACCCCACTAGAATAATTCAACCTCGTCGTTTGTACTTGCTGTCGATACCTGTTGGTTTAGGGTCAATGATTTAGGCCGAGGTCGATTATCCCAATCAACATCGTTGAAACTAAACAACTCTAAAGTAGACTTTAAACTAACAGACAGCTTGGTAAGATCTTGGGTAGAGACTTCGTGTTCCTTTGTACTATCCAGCACTTCTTCGTTGAGATGCACCATATCAATTATCTCTTCTTTAGCACTCGACGCGATCGATAATTGTCGTGTGGAGCTCTGCTGAATTTCTGACGAAATATCATTAATATGCTTAATTGATTGAATAACTTCCGCAACTTTCAGCGCTGTAGCATCGGTAGATTTTACCGCAGTGTGGGAAGAAGCTAATCCATTTTCAATCACACTACTGACTTTTGAAGTTCCAGATTGAATTTGAACAACCATTTTGCGTACTTCACTGGTTGATACAGCTGTTTTTTCCGCAAGCGCTCTAACTTCATCGGCAACAACTGCAAAACCACGGCCCTGCTCGCCAGCTCGGGCAGCTTCAATAGCGGCATTTAATGCGAGTAGATTAGTTTGCGCAGCGATCGAATTAATAACATCTATTACTGAATTAATCTGTTCACTGTCTCTATTTAACTTATCGATTAGTGATGATGCTTCGATCATATGCTCACTGAGTTCTTTAATATTTTCGTTATTGTTTAGAGATAACTGCTCAATCTCATTGCTATTTTGTTTTGATGATTCCACCTGTTCAAAGACTTGTCCCAGGTTACCATGTAGCTGTTCGGAAGTAGATTTTATTTCTTCAAGAACATTTGAAAGACTTTTACCGAGTAAATTCTGCATTTGTGCTTTTTGCGACATGGTCGCATAAACGTTATTTAATTCGTCCGCCATAGGCTCTAACCGAGCTGAAGACTTATAAAGCTTGCTTAAAATATCATCAATTAATTGGCGTTGAACATTAAGTACTTGAAAAGCGGTTGAGAAAAGCCCTGCCTTTTCGGTATTAAAACGAGTTTGGTAATTGATTCCTTTGCCTTGTTTAATATCGCTAACAAACCGAGTTACTTGTCCAAATCCTCTGAAAAATTGAAGTTTCGCGACTATAACTCCAACAGAAGCTGCGATAACAAGCGTGACCAGCTGTATGACCAAATTCTTGGCTGACATGTCATAAGCAAAATAGGAAATAAGTAAACCAACCAACAATACAACAATGGAAGGCCCCATAATTTTCATTATGGAACCCGTTATACCGCGTTTTTGAACATCGATTTTTTTTAAATTTTTATTATAGTTTTCAATCATTTAACATGTTCCGTCAGAAAAAGTAGTGATATACGTAACGGCCTAATTTTTATTACAAGTTCGGTTTAATTATTCGGCCCAATTATAAGTGTAGACAAAAACAAAATTAATCATCTATTTTTTGCTATCAAATTTAAATTTTAAGCGCTTCCTAAATAAGCTTATAGATAGGTCGGCCTACAGTTTGCTAACTTTATTTAATCGGAAGAATTTTTTAGAACGAGCCCATTTTTTAATCTCTCTATGAGATTGTCGAAGGAGAGAGTCAAGGTTTGAAATGGTCTAATTGAATAGGTCCACTTGAATAGATCTACCGGACAAGTCCGTTTGCAAAACAGTTAGATGTTGAAGCACTTAACAAATCACAACTTTAGAGATGCCCTACTTTAACCAGGATAATCGTTTCTTGCTCAACATAAGGGTTATGTGAACTCATATGAGGACTTCGTATCCAACTTCCTGCCGGATACCGTCCGTGCTCATCAATAAACTCTCCCTGAATAACCAGTATTTCTTCTCCGCCAAAGTGAGTGTGTGGTTGAAAACGCTCTCCCGCGGGCCATTTGACCAATGCCACGGATTCCCCCTTATACTCGTGTAACGGCATGATTTGCAAACCACCGATCCCAGGCTGCCATGGACTCAATTTAGTATTAATACAAACCTTTGAGTAGTCGTCGGCTTGAAACTGATGAAGTTTAACAAATAACACACATCCGCTCTTGCTGTAGGGCGCATGGCTATAACCTTGCGGATTTCTGAAATAGGTTCCGGCTGGATAATCGCCTGACTCGTCTGAAAATACCCCTTCGAGAACTAGAATCTCTTCTCCCAGTGGGTGCCCATGAGAGGCGAAAGCTGCTTCCGCTTCATATTTCACGATGCTGGTTGCGTGACCTCTTTCAGCTTCTTCCCTTGCTAGAGGCTTTCTCAAAACGCCCTTTGCAGGACTTGCAAGCCACTCTTGCTGGTTGGTGTCTATCACCACTCTTTCGTCAAAATTCATGTTCAACATGGTATTTTTGTGCCGTTCATTAGCCTGTGTACCCTTATCTCTAGTAATCAGCGCGGTCTAATTTTAAGAATTAAGTCTTAACCTTGCTTAGGTACTAGCACCTGTTCGAATTATTTGATGTCTAATATCAACCGTTTACCGCGCTTCATATCTCGACGGCGATCCAGCTGAAATTTCAACAGCTTGGGCATACTTAATCGAATTTGGAAATGCCCCAACAATGAGCGACATCAACAACGACTTTTTACTTATTATACCGTCATTTATTGACTCTCTCTGCCATATTAAACGAATTTACTCTTTCAAATATGAATCGCTAATTTTTGTAAGCCGGACTCACTTGAGGCCGCAGGTTTTGCACAGCAAAGAAGCACTTCATTCGAATCCAACTCTGCGCTGATTGGAAGGTAGTGCTCTACCTTTCCATTCGCGAGAGTTGCTTTACAACTACCACACTGACCGCTACGACAACCGTAAGTGGGTTGAACGCCATGGCTCTCTAAAAACTCTAAAAGAGAACCGTCCGCATCACTCCACTGCTGTTCAAGTGTTTGAATTGACTCATTTTGGTAAACGGTGACCAATGCATTCTTAGCAAATTGATGGTCTTCTTTCTCCCCATCTCTCTCCAACGATGAAGGTCCAAACGACTCTGCATGAATAGCATGATCACTTAACCCTATCTTTCTTATCATGTCATAAGTCTGTTGCATAAAATCACTAGTACCACATAAAAAAACATCTGTTTGCTTACTGGGTAACAGCTGACGATATATCTCGTCGCTTGGCCTTCCTTTCAAATTAAACGTTGTGTGAGTCTTAGTCTTATTTTCAGGTTCAGTTAAGCACCAGTAGACATTAATCTGCCCATTAGAACCATCAACCAGCGATTCAATTTCATCATAGAATGCCCTTTCGCTCTCATTGCGAGCTATCGCAATTAACGTAATTGGACGAAGATAGCGAGTCTTAATCGCATCGATTAAAGACTGCCTTAACATTGATATCATGGGTGTGATACCAATTCCAGCGGCAACCAGTAGGGCCGGTTTTTGTTTATCTGTTTCAAAAACGAAATTACCCGCAGGCGCTTTCGCTTGAATGACTTGCCCCGACCTCACTTTATTGTGCAAATAATTTGAAACGATTCCATCTCGTAATTCATTACTTTTCACGGAGTCACGTTTAACGCTGATTCGATATATTCCATCACTAGTGGCACTGGAAATAGTATAAGTACGAATTAATGGTTTACCATTAATCAACAATCTTATCGTCAAAAACTGCCCTGGTTTAAAGTTGAAAATATTACCTTCTGTAGGCTTTAAATAGAAAGAGCGAATATTTTTACTTTCATCAGCAATTGATTCGACTTGATAGTCTAACCATTGTTGACGCTTTTGTTCAGCGTGTCTTGCCGAACTGGCTTCAGCCCAAGTCCCTGTTAAGAGTGAATTGGGTGAGTATTCCGGTTTACTCCAGCGAGCAGCAATGGCGTTTTTAATGAATCGGCCTTTAGTCACCTCAAACTCTAATAACCGCTGTGCTCCTTCGAAGTATTTTATTTCAGGTGAATCCCAAATTATTTTCGCGTTTCCTGTTAGCGTCAGCAACTCCCCAGAATTAAAGTCAACGAACAAAAGTCCTGCTTTACCTGTTTCTTCAATATTACCAAAGGTATTAAAATGATTGTTGCCTCGATAATCTGGAATAACTAGCTTTCCATCGTTCTGAACTTTAACGAATCCAGGCCTACCACCTCGATGTGACACATCAGCACCATCACTTGCTAACTCATTGCCGGAATCAAAAGCGCTCGCTATAAAAAAAGTGTCCGCCGATTCAATAATATTTTTCGCTCGTTTATCCAGTTTATGAAATGACTCAAAGGTAGATCGTCCAATCTCCTGGGAGGATATAAATTCAAACTTTCGCGCTTGAATATACTGTGGGCAGTTTCCAAAAGATTGTTCGATTACCAGCGAAAGGCTTTCATTAGTCATTGAGGACACATGAGCGGAAAGGCGATTTCTTCTGCGAGTTGGTAACTCGATCCCCAGCAACCCTAACTTCGTTTGTTTTGATTGAGATTGGTTGATTTCGAGAGTATCAAATAAAGGGTCGGCGGGGTCGACCGGTGCGTTAATCAATAGTTCGCGTTCGCTGGGCGATTCAATAAATCCAGGAGGTCTTGATACAATTGATGCCCACGGAGCGCCAGAAGGATCACTGTGCCCCAAAACGATAAACGGCAGTTGCTGATAGAAAATTCGGTGTTGCTCGGGCATATGATCCCTAATAACCATGCGGCCAAATCGCTCCATACTTTCCCGAACGCCTAATCGCTGTTGAATATTATGTTCACCTTGATGAAAAGGTGAATCGTGTTGCGCAGATTTCATAATACCGCCCCTATTAATTGATTTATTCTGCTGGAACTCGTTTGCATAATTCAGACAGTTCGGTGGTTAATTCATAATGAATAAAATCTATTTCCAAAGGCGGCACGGCTATACCCATTGGCGCTAAGAAGGCTCCACTCTCTTTTTTCCGCAAACTCATTACGTCATTTTGAATATAATGGCTCACCCATTTTCTTACGCTTTTACTTATTTTAAATTTCATCATTCCCTCCAGTAGAATAGATGGCTGTACTAATAAAAAAACAGACCAGTCTATCTAGACCAACTCTCGATCTTTTTTGGAAATTGGCATATCGTTAATACTTGCTATTCGTTTTCTCATTAATCCATTCTCATCAAATTCCCAAAGCTCATTACCATAAGAACGAAACCAATTATCGAATTCATCATGCCACTCATAATAAAAAGTAACGGCAATGCGATTATCGGTATAACTCCAGAGTGTTTTTTTGAGACGATATTGCTGTTCCTTTTTCCACTTCGCTTCTAGAAACTCTTCGATATTTTGACGACCCTTGATAAATTCAGAGCGATTGCGCCATTCGGAGTCAAAAGTGTATGCGAGAGAAACCTTTTTGGGGTCTCTAGAATTCCAACCATTTTCTGCCGCCTGCACTTTCTCAGCGGCAGTTGCTTGGTTAAATGGAGGAAGCGGATATCGTTTTGTCATTGGTTAAATTCTCTTTGTGTTAATAATTCTTGTAGGACAATTAATCAGTCTTTTTGGATAATGAATAATTCGTCTAGAAATCACTCTCTAATAAAAGCTCTTACTGATGGTTATACCACCCCAAATCAAACTGCGATCGGCAATGCCTTGTTTAATTTCAGATGAATGCGCTCTTATGATGTAACTAAGTTGTAACCCGTCAGAAAATGAATGGGTGTATCCAGCCCATGCCTCCGTTAACAAATGATTAATCTCATTGTGTGAAAGCGTTCGGTCGCTCTGCCTAAATTGACCTTGCAAAAAAGCATTGTAAGCACGCACTTTCAAGGCAGCTCCAAAAAACACGAAACTCTCTCCATTGTCGCCAGAAAGCGAATTTCGTTGCTCTCCGTAACTGGACATTTCGGGATTAAAATTCCACCATGACGAATTGAAGCGACCGTACCGACCACTAACACTCAAGACGGCTTCTGTGATATATCCCAATGACACTTGTTTGGCATATTTAAGTTCAATGCCGGCCGGATTTATTTTTAAGGCCTTTTGATGAGATAGCTGATAACGAATGGTCGGTTCACCGCCATCCGAAATCTGGTGATGCCAACCTTGTGGTTGAGCGCTGGCGGTTAAATTATGAACGCCTTCTTGAAGGTTCTCGAAAACATCAAGACCTAACCAACCAACGGTTAAACGACTCTGCCAAGCTTCCTGACTCTCTAAATCAGCTCTTTCGTGAGCACTCGAAAAATACAGTAAACTCGAATAAGGCCTATCATCCATATGAACTGCTGATAACTGAGTATCCTCTGGAGTGAAACCATAAAGTCCCGCTTCTATTCCGTAAAGGTTCTCTTGAGACGCTTTAACACCAAACCAACGGTCTATCTCTTTTAATGGAGTTTCTAAGTAAAATTTTGACTGGTTAGCCTGCTCTGCTACATAACTTACATTGAGCCCACCGGTGTAATCTTGATCCCTAGAGCTTGGGACTAATATGTCGTTATCCAGCACAAAGCTCAACGTTTGCGGGCCTTCTGCGTGTACCAGCGTTGCAATGTTAGAGAGCATTATCGCAGCCATAATTGAAGTGGCCCATCGCATAGTAAAGTGGCAACATATTCGAAAGTTAAATTTCTTCATTTTATTGTGTTATGGATTAATTCCAATACTCCGTTCATTAACGCTAATCGCGCTTCCGTTAGTGCTTAAGCAAAATTCCTTTATCAGTCCGATACTGTCTAAGCGGATAAATAGGTGTCCACTCGACCGAAACCAACGCCCTTTAGTCGCGTGCTGCCACTCACTTTGGAAGCTGATGGCCATTCGAAAAAACGAATGACTCCACAACTCGGCTCTGACTGAATAATGCAATTGTTGTTTTTGGCATAAGCTAAGGAATGAATGAATTTCTTCGCTACCGCATAACTGACGTTCGTTATCACGCCATTCACAATTCTCGGCAAATAATTCGATAATTGTTTCCGGTGTACCGTCGTTCCACAGCGCTTGGATTCGTTTTACAAACGAAACTGATGATTCATGACTCAGTGGTGGTGAAATTCCTAAACTCATTTTCTAAAACTCAATTTCGTTTAAATGGGACTTAACAAATATCTGAAATCAACTTTCAGCGTGTTTTGGTAGGGAATAATCTCTTCAACTACCCCTTTGATTTCTATAGAGCGAAAAGCGTGCCACAATTAAAACTTGTATTTATTCAATAAGTTAGGTATTTTTGAGTCTCTCGAAATATTGTGTGTCACAATATTCTGTGTATTCACTCTCAAAATATTGAGAGCTTGGGACTGATAAAAATGACGTTTACAGATAACCCATCGCCAGTGTGTTTAGCGATATTTAACGAAGACTTAGCTTGCACGTCTGCCAGCAATCAATGGATTGAGCAGATGCGAGATGCAAAGCAATGGTCTGGTCCCAAAAGCATAAACAAACTCAATGAACTACTCGAATCAGTGAGCGCGGGCTCCTTAAAAAATGAGTTACGAAATATTATTGTTAAAGGTGGTCAATTAGCCGAAGTGCCGGTTAAGCTTGTGTCTGACACATCCGACAACACATTCACTCTAAATGCTTGGGTAGAAAATTCAGACAAAGATAAAACCAAATTAACCGTCATTTTACATAAGCAAGATTGCGCCTCATCCAATCAAGAATTAAGCCGAATAAAAATAGAACATCAACACGTTCTGGATTCTGCAGGTGAAGGTATTTACGGACTTAATAAAGATGGCCAAGCAACTTTTGCTAATGCTGCATCAACCAAAATTTTAGGTTGGAATGCTGAAGATTTAATAGGTACTCCAGTACACGATATTCATCATCACTCACACGAAGATGGTAGCCCCTACCCAAGAGAAGAATGTCCAATTTACGCAGCGCTAAAAGACGGAGAAATTCATCGAGTTGACTGTGAGGTTTTCTGGCGAAATGACGGAACTTCTGTTCCTGTCGAATACATCACCACACCAATCATTGAAAATGACGTGATACAAGGTGCTGTTATCGTCTTCAGAGACATTAGTAAACGAAAAGAACTGGAAGAAAAACAACAGAAGTCATTCGAAGAAATTAAGCAGCTCAAAGAAGAGCTCGAACAAGAAAGAGATTATTTAAGAAATGAAATTAATGTAACCACTAACTTCGGTGAAATCATTGGTGAAAGCTCGGCCCTACAACGAACACTCAGCCAGATAGAAGCGGTCGCGGATACCCCGTCTAGCGTTTTAATTCTCGGTGAATCTGGCGTTGGAAAAGAAATGATTGCCAGAGCTATCCATAGTCAAAGTGGTCGAAGTCAGGCCCCGCTCGTTAAAGTAAACTGTGCTTCCATTCCAAAGGACCTATTTGAAAGTGAATTTTTTGGCCACCGAAAAGGGGCATTCACCGGAGCCCATAGAGATCGCGTTGGACGGTTGCAGCTCGCCAACGGTGGAACGCTTTTTCTCGATGAAGTCGGTGAAATCCCATTAGATCTCCAAGGAAAATTATTACGTGCACTACAAGAACACGAATTCGAACGGGTTGGCGACGAAAATACGATAAAGGTCGATGTCCGAATTGTTGCTGCGACCAATCGAGATTTAAAAGAAGAAGTGAAAGCAGGGAATTTCCGTGAAGACCTATTCTACCGGTTAAGCGTTTTCCCAGTATCTGTTCCCTCTCTTCGCGAGCGGGTAACCGACATCGCACCACTAGCACAACATTTTCTAAATTTGAGTTGCGATGAATTGCGTCGCGATCCAATGCGAATTACTAATGGTCAGTTAGAAGTATTAAAGAAACATGACTGGCCAGGAAATATTCGAGAACTAAAAAATGTTATCGAACGAGCGGTCATTCTAAGTAAAACTACAAAATTGCGACTCGACCTTGCGATGCCTGATGGTCTCATAGAAAGTGAGGTAGTTGACGTTGACTCGATAGAAGATAACGGAGAATTTTTGACGGAAATTCAATTTCGAGAACTTGAAAAACAAAATCTAGTGAAAGCACTAACAGTCGCAGATTGGAAGATTGCTGGTGAAGACGGAGCGGCTAATTTGTTGGGGTTAAAACCATCGACTTTGACTTATCGGATGCAACAATTTGGGATTAAAAAGTAGCTTAGTTGCTAGTTGCTAGTTGCTAGTTGCTAAATTATTTCCACCCAGTCCTTTCTTACAATTCAATATCCGAACACCAATCGAATCATCGAAAGAGAGTTTCGAGTAGAGAGAGTCTTGTGTTTAGGCCTTTGAACTTCGACGTTACTCAGCCAGCTTAAAACCAAATGCTCTCTAGTATTATTTGTAGGAAATAAAATAGAAATGGAATCACAACTTCGTGTAATTCACGAAACACTTGTACAATTGAGTTCCACACAAAACGGACGCTGATGGAAAATGTAAAATTACGATTAAATCATCGGGTGCATAAATATGACTTACGGCATTTTCATTTTCTAACTCATCAACATTAAGTACGTTGGCAATCACTTCGCCTTTGTTAACATGCTGACCAGGCTTAACTTTATATTCAACGATTCCGCCGTCTTGAGAATATAGAATTTTGTAATCCTTAAGAAATACTGAATATCGATTGATATTGTCTGGTTCGATATCCGATTCAACGAGAAAACCCTTATGGTTGAGATAGCTCAATATCCCATTAGCATCATATTGTCCTGATTCAAAATCGATCACTTCCTGACTTCCCATTTCAAGTGTGAAAGCCTCCACTGGCGTTTCCCATAGCTGCGCTGGGAATTTAACAGATAACTTATCGACGAGAGTCCACCAATGGCAAAACGTTGCTTCATCCAATGCACCACTAAATTGATTGGGAATATATATGATATGAGGGATGTTAAAATATCGAGCGGATTCTTTCGCATACTCTGGTACATAAATATGCCGCGTCGCTACCGGTCCATTATGTAAATCAATCACAATATCAGCATCTAGAGCTAGGGATTGAAGTTGAAGATTTAATCGCGATGCTAAACCGATCCCCCATGGTTTATTAAGCTCAGATTCAATTGCTTGTTTCATTTTTTCTTTAAAAATCGGTTTTATCTCTTCAAGCGACAACTCGCCAGTCAACGAATCAACAAACTCGGTAATCATTGATTCGTCGTAATAATAACCTCGATTCCAATTTTGACCATTAACCGGGTCAAATCGACCCAAAGTATATTCACCTGACTTGATATTGGTACCCACAGGATTGCAGTTTGGAACGAGAACAATCTCTCCGCGAATTGGATTCACTTTAAGAAATTCAATGAGGTGATATATGACAACGTTACCTTGTACTTCCGCACCATGAATTGAGCTTTGAATATAGACCTTAGGTCCTGGCGCTTGCCCTTTAAAACGATACACGGGGACGTGCATTTTTCTACCAGAAGCGTTCGATGCGACACTTATATGCTCTTTTGAGAATTGATTCATATTCTTCCTTCGTACGTGGCGTGATAAAGATAAGCTGCGCACGTTTAATCTAGCGTTTTCACCTTGATGGTAAATTACATGAGTTAAGATTTAATTGAAAGGTTCGGCTTAGAATGAGATAGTATCATTATTTATTCTCAAGGATTGAGAATGTGGTTGGGCTCCCCAGTCCAGTGGACTTGTTGCAATTTGACATCCTCTTATCAATCGAATCAGTGGAAGAGTGTTTGAGAGAAGCGATCTCTCTTTCACCGATTGGAATCGTCCTCGGGTTGGGTTCAAATTGAGAAAAAGCTCTTAGCGTAAATTCAATAAGTATTAGACTTAGGTTTAAAACTATTTCCTAGTTTCGCTTAGGAGCGTTCATTTTTGGTGTATTTTCACAACAATAGGCCGCAGGAAAGTACAACGCTGCGAAATGTGGTTTCTTTAAAATGGTTAATTCAAGGTCTAAAGCGTTTCGCACCGCTGCGCTTGCGTGCGAGTTACTTTTGGCTTAATCCCCTAAAGTAACCAAAAACGCTTTACGTTAAGACGAACTAAATCCGACTTGCTGGTAGCATCAATAAAACTTTTCAATCAGATCTTTCGGATGCCGAATTCAAAGGAATGAGAGAACTCGCTCTGCTCAAACACTCTCCTTCTTGATCTTTGAATCCATGAGTTTCATTGTGCCGTCCGTAGGCACTGGGCGGGAGGAATTGGAGATGGGAGATGGGAAAAGAATACCACTTTCGCCCAGTGGCTTTCTAGCAATTTAACATCTCCATGCCAATCGAATTAGTGAGTCAGGAAAAGCGGTTAGCTGCGGAACCTAACAAAAATTATGACGTGAATTGTCGTTTCAAATTTAGAAAAACATTATATTATTAACTTAGATTTCTGCCTTGAAATTCTGTTGGGTTTCGTCCCTCTACCAACCTACCCTTACGGACGACAAAGAAATACTATGCCTTCTCTGCACAATCTCCACCTTTACATTGATTGAGCTTTTCTTGATCCGCTTTGTCATTGAGAAGAACTTGTTTCAAATCCTCTACTCGTTGTTTAACTGCAACCCCATAACTAAGGTCATCACCCCAAATATCCGCTAGGATTTTCAACGAATCTTCATCATGCTGTGCAAATAACTTTCCTGCTCTTTCTGAAGCCTCCGTATTATTGCCAAGCAATTTGAGTGTTTCAACGCCTAAGCTCAATGCTGAATCAAATGTTTCACGCTTGAATGCGTCAACACCAAGATTCATAAGCTCATAAGAATGTCGGCGGTCGATGGCCCTTGCAACTAGTTTTAAATTGGGATAGTGTTTTTTTGTCATGGTCGCAATTTCAAGAATCTTATCGGCATCGTCAATGGCGATCACTAATAGTTCAGCTTCTTTCGCTCCCGATGCTTCCAGGAGATCTTGCCTTGCCGCGTCTCCATAAAAGACTTTATTTCCAAAACGTCTTAATAGCTCAATTTGGCTCGGACTATGGTCAAGAATCGAAAGATGATATCCCTGCGCCGTTAAAAGACGACCAACGATTTGTCCGAATCGACCATAACCAGCGATGATGACATTTTTAGCCGCTTCGATCTCTTCAGGTTTATCAAACTGTTTTTCTTGTTCTGAATCTCTGTTTAGTAGTTTCTCGTAAACAATAAGTAGTAGCGGGGCCATTAGCATGGAAATCGCTACCACTAAAGTTATTAGCTTTGTTTGCTCTGGCGTTAGAATCTGAAGTGATGATGTCAATGAGAGCAAAACGAAAGCAAACTCCCCTCCTTGTGCAAGTGCCAGGGTAAAGAGAAGTTTCTGCTTGTCTTTCATTTTAAAAATATTAGCTAATAAATAGAGTACCGCAGCTTTAATCGCTATTAATCCCAACACCAATCCAATGACCGTTGTGAACTGTTCTGACAACAACGGAAAATCAATCGACGCACCAACCGTAATGAAAAACAAACCAAGCAGCAATCCTTTGAATGGTTCAATATCAACTTCCAATTCGTGTCGGAATTCACTGTCCGCTAAAACCACGCCAGCAAGGAAAGTTCCTAATGCGGGCGAGAGTCCAATATTTTGCATAATGACCGCAATCACGATGACTAAGAATAAAGCGAATATGGTAAATAGTTCTCGCAACCTTGTTGCTGCGATATAGAGAAATAGTGGCGAAGCAATATATTTCCCGGCTAAGATAATCGATGCGATCACCCCCACAGAAATCAACACTTGAATATAGGTAGGATAATGTTCGATTAAATTATGACTATCGGAAATAGATCCCGTAGTATCGACAAAGGCCAATAAAGGTAATAGGGCTAGAATAGGAATGACAGCAATGTCTTGAAATAATAGAACTGAAAAAGAATTTTGTCCTGCCGTTAATTTAATCCAGCCTTTTTCGGCTAACGTCTGTAATACGATCGCCGTTGAAGATAAAGCTAACATTAGTCCAAGAGCTAATGCAGTTTGCCACTTAAGTGAGAAAACGAACAAGCAAACGGCAAAAATAATAGCCGTAGTAAGAACGACTTGAAGACCACCTAACCCTATAATTGCATGCCGAAGTTTCCATAAACGCGAAGGTTGTAATTCAAGACCAACCAAAAACAACATCATCACCACCCCAAATTCAGCAAAGTGCATCACGTCTTTTTGATCACCGACTAATCCGAGCAAGAAAGGTCCAATTAAAATGCCGGCCAATAAGTAGCCAAGCACAGACCCTAGCCCAAGTCGTTTTGCAACTGGAACCGCGACGAGCGCAGCAGCCAAATAAATCACAGCCATTTGTAGCATAATAGTCTTCTCATTGAGTATTTTTAAGGCAGATTATAGAAAGTACCAACAATTGGTGAGTTTTGCTAGTTGCTAGTTGCTAGTTGCTAGTTGCTAGTTGCTAGTTGCTAAATTATGTCTGCCCAGTGGCTTTCTAGCAATTTAACATCCCCATGCCAATCGAATCAGTGGAAGAGTGTTTAAGCGTAGCGAGTCCTCTTTCACCGATTGGTGCTATCAACCTATAAGGAGCCGAATTGATAAAACGCTCTTAACACGCATTCAATAAGCGCTAGATTCAACGTAAAAAGTTTTTGCCTACTTTTGTCTTTCTACAAAAGTAGGGGGCAGAAGAGCGCAGCGCTGCGGAATATTTTTCTTTAAAATAGTTAATTCAAGGGCAATAGCGTTCCGCACCTTTTCACTAGCGGGCGACAGCTAGTTGCCCCTGCACTAGCTGGATACAGTCGATTCATGGACATAAGATATTTTTGACAAAACCAAACCCCCTCCGCTAGGATGGAGAAATATTCCTATAATTCTGAAACAAAAAACGAAATAAGAACTGGAACCAAAGAAGATTATGCATACCCCCAATATAACTCCAATAAAACACATCGGTATTGTAGGCTGCTCCGCGGAAGGTGCAGCCCTCTGCTACAAAACAATTTGCAGCGATTCAACGAAATACCTTGGTGAACACGCACATCCAGAAATATCAATGCACACTCATTCTCTCGCAGAGTATGTAACGTGCCTCGACAAGAATGATATAGAAGGCATCGGCGATATCATGTTATCGTCAGCAAACAAGTTAAAATCTCAAGGTGCTGAATTTCTAATTTGTCCCGACAACACCATCCATCAGGCGTTTGACTATGTGCAACAGAAAACACCGCTACCTTGGCTTCATATCGCTGAAGAGGTTGTTAGATCTGCGAAACAAAGAGGATTCAATAAGTTAGGGATACTGGGCACCCAATGGTTAGTTGAGAGCGATGTCTATCCAAATAAAATTGAGGCTCAAAATTTAGAGTGGCTTCGTCCCAATCCGTCACAAATAAATGAAATAGGTCGAATCATCATGCAAGAACTAGTTTATGGTGATTTTAAACCAAAGTCGATCGAATATTTTCAACAAGTCATTGCCGAGCTAAAGCAACAGGGTTGCGATGCCGTTATTCTAGGCTGCACTGAAATACCACTCATAATTAATAATAATAATTCAGCACTAACTACTTTAGATTCAAATCGCTTGCTCGCTGAAGCCGCAATTGATTTCTCACTAAAAAGTTAATGAAATTATTTTTCAAAAAAACTATTCTATTAAGTTATTTTGTCTCATGACTCAATTCGACAAAAGCCAGTAACAACGACCCAATTCCGTGAGCATCATTTTCTTCAATATCCGCGCTAATATAATAGTCATAACTACCATCACGGTATGGTTCCCCTCCTAGCCCTGCACTGCGACAAACTTGAGCAAGTCTAATATAGCGACTTTCTTTGTCAAGCGTTATCAAGTTATTGAGCATCCCGTGATACCCGGCCCAAGCAGCTGCTCGATACTCTTCACCTAAGTAGCCTTTTCGTTCCGCTTTAGCAAAAGCATAAATAAACATTGCCGACGAAGACGCCTCAAGGTAATTCCCTTTTTGATCACCTTTGTTAGTAACCTGATACCATAAACCTGTTTTATCTTGCTGTGTTTTTATGGCTCTAAATAAAGGCCGAAGAATAGTAAGAAGTTCTTCGGCATGATTCTTGTCATCAATGTAATCCAAGGTATCAACCAACGCCATCGCGTACCACCCTAATGAACGTGACCAAAACTCTTTTGACCGACCAGTTTCTGAATTCGCCCATCGTTGCGTTCTGCTTTCGTCAAATCCATGAAATAAGAGTCCTGTTTTGCTATCTAATAAATGTTGGTGACTTTCTTTGAATTGCAAAACAACATCATCGACATTTTTACTATCATCAAATTTTTGATCATATTGTGCATAGAAAGGAGAGCCCATATATAGACCGTCTAGCCAAATTTGCCATGGGTATTTTCGTTTATGCCAAAATCCTCCACCGTGGGTACGAGGTTGCCACTCTAGTTGCTTCCTTAGAATTTGCATTGCTTTCAAATAACGACTGTCGTCTGACTTTGCATAGGCGTCAAAGAGGATCTTGCCTGTATTAATAGAATCAATATTGAACTCATCGATATTTAAAGTACGGATATTGCCTTGTGGATCAATGTAATGGTCGAGGTACTTCTTAACATACTCTTCATAGTCTTTTTTTGATGTCGCTAGCCTAGCGGAATCTACTTGTTCCAATCGCTGTATTGCCAATAAGACTACCCCCTGAACATAAGACCAACGATAACCACCATCTGATTTTCTCATAGTAACTGGGTCTGGAAATTCGCTGATAAGTTGTTGACTTATTTTTTCGGCCCAGCGCAGTGCTTGTTGCGGGTTAGCAGCATTATCCACCGATGCTTCTTTAGCTTGAGAACCGCCCGTCACTACTGCTAAGAATATAAATAGGAAACTGCTAAGTAGGTATTTCTTCATTGGGAATAAACCTTTATTTCGTTAACGTTGGTCTGTGTCTTTATTCGATTTTTTAATTCTAATTTTTTAGTTTAATCAGTCAGTGCCAAATCAGGTAACGGGGGCGGGGTTAAACAAAACCAAGTCGTTATAAATTTTATGCTGTTCTGCCCAAGTTCTCTCTCGACCGCTTGCAACATCGAGGTAATAGTGGAATAACTCCCAACCCATTTTTTCAATCGTTTTTTGACCATTGGCAATTTGTCCGGCATCAATATCTATGAGGTCCGGCCAACGCTCCGCCAGCTCTGTTCTGGAGGAGACTTTAACCACTGGTGCCATTGCCAAGCCATAGGGCGTACCTCGCCCCGTAGTAAAAACATGGAGATTCATTCCCGCTGCTAACTGCAAGGTGCCACAAATAAAGTCGCTCGCAGGGGTGGCGCAAAAAACTAACCCTTTGTTCTTAATTCTCTCCCCCGGACCAATAACATCACTAATAGAACATGAGCCGGACTTTGCGATGGAGCCCAACGCTTTTTCCACTATATTCGATAAACCACCCGCTTTATTTCCCGGAGTAGTATTGGCACTTCGGTCGGTCTCACCTTGGGCAAGATATTGATCATACCAAGCTAATTCTTTAACCAGAGCTTCAGCAATCGTTTTATTTTCACAACGACTGGTGAGTAAAGCGACCGCATCTCGAACTTCCGTCACCTCAGAGAACATTACCGTGGCACCGGCTCGAACCATTAAATCTGAAGCAAAACCTAACAGCGGGTTTGCGGTAATTCCTGAAAAACTATCACTACCACCACATTGCATTCCCACAACAAGTTCAGACAACGGGCAAGGTTTACGTTTACGTAGGTTTAAAGCTTGCAGGCGAATTTCTGCCATCTCTAAAATATCTTCCATCATACCGGCAAAACCAGAAGTGGAATCCTGCAATTTATAGAAATTACTTTTACCGGTGCTGTTGGTAGTTAATACTTCGGACCGTATTTGCTCCGGTTGCAATTTCTCGCAACCAAGACCGATGACTAATGGCTCCCCTGCTAAATTAGGATTTCGAGAAAGATTTGCTACGGTACGAATCGGAATATCTGAATCCTTCGCATTGATAGCAACGCCACAACCATAGCTATGAGTTAGCCCAACCACACCATCGACATTAGGATATTTGGGTAAGAGCTCTTTTCTAATTCGTTCAATAACGTGTTCTAAAACGCCTTTAACACACTGCACTGTTGTGGTTATACCCAGTAAGTTTCGAGTACCAACAGTACCGTCTTCATTTTTAAAACCCTCAAAGGTATATCCTTCTAGAGAGCTTTCTTTTCCTTGCACCGCATCACCAGTCGGTAGATTATCAAGTGTGGGTGATTCTGGCATGATCAAATTATTTTCTTTGACCCAACTACCTTTTTCAATCGAATTCGCCGCTCGACCAATCACTTGACCGTAACGTATAACGACATCGTCTTTGGAAATATCACAGAGCGCGACTTTATGGGCTTGCGGAATATTATCAACCGCCTTAAGGCCTGATTCGAATTTTCGACCTTTAGCGATCCCGTTATCATTTACGACAACAGCAACATTGTCTTTCTCGTTAACAATGACAAATCGCGGTGAATCCTTGTGCTGAATTAGCTCCACTCTTTTATACCTTCATCGTTCGAATGTCGGTCCTTTGTAGAAAGGTCTAACTTTACTCTTTTTATCGGTCCTACAATAAACAAATAACTAACGACCGCTAATAAAGCATTGGCGGCAACATATATTAGTGCCCATTCAAATGAACCAGTTATATTAATAATATAACCGATAACAACTGGTGTGGTTATCGAGGCTAAATTGCCGAAGGTGTTAAACAAACCTCCCGAAAGCCCTGCTATTTGTTTTGGTGAAGTATCTGCTACAACGGCCCATCCTAAAGCGCCCAACCCTTTACCGAAGAAAGCGAATGCCATAATACCAACGATCAACCAATCTTGTTCAACATAATTACACGCGAACATTGTCATCGATAAACTCAATCCGAATATAATTGGGATCTTCCTGGCTGAGGTCAGTGAGTGGCCCTTTTTTAATAACCAGTCAGAGATAATACCTCCCAAGATACCACCTAAAAAACCACAGATAGCAGGAAGCGAAGCAACAAAGCCTGCTTTTAAAATGGTCATACCTTTTTCTTGCACCAAATAAACAGGAAACCAAGTTAAGAAAAAATAGGTGATCGCATTAATGCCATACTGACCAATATAGACGCCAACCAGCATTCGGTTACAGAGTAGCTGTCTTATCAATTTCCAATTGGGTCCATCCGATTTTTTTTCACTTACATCCATATCAACTAACGCACCATTATCAGCAATATAGCTAAGTTCAGATTTGCTGAGTTTGGGATGCTCTTTTGGGCTGTAAATGACTTTTAACCAAACCGCTGAGAATATTATTCCTACCACTCCCATGACAAAAAATACATATTGCCAACCAAAGCTATACACTATCCAACCAAACAAAGGAGCAAACAACGCTGTGGCAAAATACTGTGCCGAATTAAATACTGCCGAGGCTCGCCCACGTTCGGAAGTTGGGAACCAAGCCGCCACTATTCTTGCATTTCCAGGAAAAGATGGTGCTTCAGAAAGACCCACCAGAAAGCGAAGCATAAATAAAAACGGAACGGCCATCGCGATACTTAATTGGTCAATACCACCTTGAATTAGAGTAAACAACGACCAGAAAAAAATGCTGTACGCATAAACTTTTCGAGAGCCAAAACGATCTAACAACCAACCGCCAGGAATTTGTCCTAGCACATAGGCCCAACCAAAGGCTGAAAATATGTAACCCAAAGTGATAGGAGTGATTCCAAGATCAGATTGGATATCAGCGCCAGCAATCGCAATGGTTGCGCGATCGGCATAGTTAATTGTTGTCGCTAAGAAGAGCATCAACAAGATAAGATAACGAACATTCTTGTTAAAGAAATTAACCATAATACAGCGCCTTCGTTTTATAATTACTTGGTCCTGCCTCCAACCTTTCGAGCAGTTGGACAGCGGGACTACGCAAAAGTATAAGCAGTCTTTACACGAGTATAGAATTCTGCAGCATAAGTCCCTTGCTCTCTTGGTCCATAAGATGATCCCTTAACTCCCCCAAATGGAACGTGATAATCAACACCCGCAGTGGGAAGATTAACCATCACCATACCGGCATTCGCATGTTGCTTAAAGTGAGTCGCCTCTTTAAGTGAGGAAGTCGCAATACCCGCTGACAATCCGAATTCGGTGTCATTAGCGACTTCTAATGCTTGGGTGTAATCGGCCACTCTAATAATAGTAGCGATTGGACCAAATATTTCTTCTCGATTAATCCGCATATTAGAAATGGTATCAACAAACAAAGCGGGACGCATATAATAACCTTCCGTCTCGAGGGCTAGTTTCTCTCCGCCATAAACCAGTGTCGCGCCCTCTTCTATACCAATTTTAATATAAGATAAATTTTGTTTGAGCTGAGCTTCAGAAGCTACCGGACCTATATCTGTACCTTTAGAAAGTGCTGGACCAACAGTCAAGTTTTTCATTTTATTCACCAGTAACTCAACAAATCTGTCATGAATACCCTCTGTCACAATAATTCGACTGGAAGCGGTACAACGCTGTCCCGTTGAATAAAATGCACTTTGAATACAGAGATTTGCGGCGAGCTCCAAGTCAGCATCATCTAAAACGATTTGTGGATTTTTCCCTCCCATTTCTAATTGCACTTTAGTCTGATTAGATTGACAAACTTCCGCAATTCTTTTACCGGTTGCGACAGAGCCTGTAAAACTGATCGCTTCAACGTCTTTATTATTAATGATCGCATCGCCAACGGTTTTACCTGGCCCCATCACCAAGTTGAATACCCCATCAGGCAATCCGGAGTTTGCGATTATTTCCGATAACAACCATGCCGAACCAGGTACCAATTCTGCTGGTTTAAAGACAACACAATTGCCATAGGCGAGTGCTGGGGCAATTTTCCAAGCAGGAATTGCAATGGGGAAATTCCAGGGGGTAATTAATCCGATTACACCAAGAGGCTCTCTTGTTACTTCGATTCCTATACCAGGACGAACCGACGGAACCGTTTGACCGGCTAAGCGTAAACATTCACCAGCATAGAACTTAAATATATTGCCTGCACGACAAACTTCGCCAATGGATTCAGCAACGGGTTTACCTTCTTCTCTAGCGAGTAATTCAGCTAGTTTCTGGCTATGCTTAATTATTTCCGTTCCTATTTTTTCAAGGATATCGGCTCTTGCTTGAATATTACTTTTTGACCATTTAGCAAATGCTTGTTTGGCAGACGACACAGCTAATTCAACCAGATTATCATCTCCTTGCGCATATTGCCCAACAACATCTGTTAAGTCGGATGGGTTTATGTTTTTATTATAGGTCTCGGATGCTACCCAACGACCATTGACGAAATTATCAAAATTATTCATTGTATATATTTTTCCTGTCTGTTCGTTGGTTCGTTATTTAGTTATTGAGGCCCAAGTTTATCGATGAGTTGTTTCAATTGCTCAATTTCATTTGGTACTAAATCGGTCAGCGGCGACCGCACAGGCCCAGCATCGTAGCCTACAATTTTTGCGCCGGCTTTGACGATACTTACCGCGTATCCAGCCGATTGGTTTCTAATTTCAAGATAAGGTAAAAAGAACTCGTCCAACAATGTATTGATTGTATTAGTATCATCGTTGGTCACTGCACGATAAAAATCCATCGCTGTTTTAGGAATAAAATTGAATACTGCAGACGAATAAACGGGTACACCCAGCGCTTTGTAGGCACTTGCATAGACTTCAGCCGTGGGCAGTCCGCCCAAGTAGCTAAGTCGGCCTCCTAGTCGTCGCCGAATTTTAACCATTGGCTCTATTTCGCCTAGACCATCCTTAAAGCCAATCAGATTAGGGCAACGCTCTGTAAGAATTTCTAAGCTCTCTGCTGTTAGCTGACAGACATTTCTGTTGTAAACGATAACGCCGCACTTAACTGAAAGACAAACGGCTTGTATGTGCGCAATTAATCCCTGTTGATTAGCTTCCGTTAAATAGTGTGGCAACAATAGAACACCCGCGGCTCCTTGCGCTTCCGCCTCTTTTGCATACTCAATGGCTGCTCGAGTTGAACCACCGACTCCAGCGATAATAGGAACTTGACCTTTGCAGGTATTAACCGCAACCTTAATAATTTCAGAAAATTCTGTTGGTTGTAACGAAAAGAATTCTCCCGTGCCACCTGCTGCGAACAAAGCACTCGCTCCGTACGGCGCCAACCAATCCAATCGTTTGATATAACCGGCTCGATTAAAATCTCCTTGTTCATCGAAGTCTGTGACAGGAAAAGACAACAATCCTTCAGAGATGATTTGTTTAAGTTGTTCTGGGTTCATTAACGTCTACCTATTCTTTTAACGTATCAATAATTGCACTTTGTTGTAGGACATCGTACAACTATAGATTTAAGTGATCAAGTCATATAACAACTAGTTACTAGTCAGAAGTTGAAGATTTACCTTGTGGATGCAAACTACGCAGTCGCTCACGACTATTAGTAAGGTGCAGTCTCATTGCGGCCCGGGCGCTATCAGAATCTTGCCGAGCGATAGATTCAAAAATATCTTCGTGCTCTTTATTAACTCGTTCAAGATATTCTTGCTGATTTTTATTGGAAACCTTGGCGAAATTAACTCTAGTGCGAGGAATAATAGTGGTACCAAGATGATTTAATATATCGGAGAAATACTGATTCGCGGTGGCCTGCGCTATTAAGGAATGAAATTGGAAGTCGGCAAAAACAGCATCTTTTCCTTGTTTTTGGCTTTTAAGTAAAGCATCTAATGCTTCTCGCATCGCCTTTAGCTGCTGCTTTGTGCGCCTCTTAGCCGCTAACCCCGCCGATTCAACTTCGAGACTTATACGCAACTCCAAAATGGCAATAATATCTTCCAGAGTCACAACTGACGCTGGATCAATTCTAAACTTTCCTTCATTCGGCGCCTGCAACACAAAAGTGCCTATACCGTGCCGGGTCTCTACCGTACCGGATGCTTGAAGCCTTGAAATAGCTTCCCGCACCACCGTACGACTGACACCATATTGAGTCATAATGGCAGATTCAGTGGGAAGTTTATCGCCTGGCTTAATATGTCCGCGAGCAATGCTTTCGGATAAATCCGCAACCAATTGCTGGGCCAAATTACGAGGACGTTGTTTATTGATGTTCGGCATATTAACTTTTATAGCTGATGGATAAATTAGAAAAAATGGGGTCATTTTCCTTTATCAGTACTTTAACATGCCAGTTGTATGATGACTAGCCGGGCTGTCAAAATGAATTGATTAGCTGTTTTTCTGATCAATTCTCTTATTGATTTCGTCCACAACCAATTCTATTGGAGCCTCAACGGAATAAGGTTTTGGGATGTTAATATAATAGGAATCGTCATCTAGGCTTTTTATGAGTAACCCTTTACTTGAGAAGGAAAGAAATCTTTTTAGTTCCAATTCCACAGATTTTAGCTGTGCAATTTCCTTCGACCACAAAAGACTATTATCTTGAGTGATTTTTAATTGTCCATCTGTCAATAAAATATTTGCCCAACCTTTTTGTTGCTCGGCATTGCGACTTTTAATCGATTGGAAATAGATAAGAATAAAAACCACTCCACCGCCCAAAGCATAAGATTGAAACGCCTTGGAATCGCTAAGATAAGCAATAACAAAACAAACCAATATCGAAACCATAGCAACTCCCCAATAATTTTGAAAGTTTTTAAGGTTATATTGAGGAGCAATGGTGAACGTTTGGTTCTCGAGTTGACTCATGTGTTTAATTAAACCTGACTTCTTGTTTTTGTGGATTAGTGTTCTTCTATTCTTTGAGTTCAACCTATTCTTTGAGTTCAACTCGCCACGGTGGATTAAGTCGATTCTCTCCTGCCCAATAGAGTTTTATTTTATTGCCGCTAGGGTCAAATAAAATTGCTTCGCGCCACAAATGCCTTTCATCTGTTGGCTGTTGTTTAAATATAAAACCTTTTAACTCGAGATTCTTAACCAGCTCATCCAATGCTTCATGCTCGAAATAAATGGTCGTTCGATGTGGCGTATTATCCTTGTCGACACTGAGCGAAAAAGTAGCATCACCATCGATGGATTCAAACCGCGCATAATGCGCGGTATCAACAATTTGTAGAAAGCCCATTCGTCTATAAAAACGAGTTGCTGCTTCCATATCTTGAACAGGTAAAGTGATTTGATTGAGATTCATTCTTAATTCCCTAAATTGGTTGCAACATTTTAATTTTCAGCACAATTAGTTAAATTACAACTTATTTCTACCGCTTAACATCCAGCCCAGTGCTGTCCATCTTACTAAAACCAGATAGCTGATAAAACCGATACCAAAGGTAGCAACACAGCTTATTAGAAACTTAAACCACATGTTCATTTCTATATCAGCTAACCAGAATTGTACCATTAGTAAAATTGGCATATGTGCCAAATAAACCCAATAGGATGAGTCGGCTATCCATTTCATAGTTGTATTACGCTGGTTTAATAGCTTCTTTCCAACTATTAGCAAGTACAGAGACAAGTATACAGCTACCACGGCTTCGGCGAGGGCGACTGGCAAATGGTCGACTTTAAATTGCGGTCCAGCTACCATCGCCATTATCTGTTCGATAGACACGGTTGACGGTAGAGTATAATAAAAATAACCGTAACTTGCTAAACCGATTGCCAGTAACCAATGTTTAAAGTGAGCTATCTCATCGAGCAAATCTCTATTCTTAAAAATGACACCGCCCATTAAAAAGAATATTCCATAAAATCCGAATGACCATAATTCAGGATAAAATTTTTCCGGCGCAGGATGAGGAGCAAATTGTGTCGCTAAAGACGGCACTAATAAGACTGGAAAAACTAGCATTAAGAATTTTGCCGTAACGATCTTGCTAACCCATTTTGCTGCAAAGAAATTTGTCTTGTGCAAAATCACCGCAACTAGAATAAATAAATACAGATTAAATAGAAACCACAAATGCATCGTGCTCAAAGGTGGCTGTGGCGCATCTGGATTACCTTGCATCATTTTAAAGAACTGTAGCATCGGAGAAAGATTAGTGACATTTTCCATTGCCCAACCAATTGATAACATATAGGCAACCATCAAAACAGGAACAAAAACCACGAAAGGTAGTAAAATCCTTAACGACCGATTCCTAATCATGCCACTAATTCCGCGCTTGTCGATTAGCATCACGGCGAAAAAACCTGATATAAGGAAAAATACTGGCATTCGAAACAAATGAGTGAAAAAAGCAACAAAATCGATTATTACTGAACTTTCACCACCCGTTGTAAACCATAAATTGTGCATCAATGGACTGTAGGCTAGCGCCGCGTGAAACAGCACACCGAGTAACATTGCGAGAGCTCGAATGTTGTCCATATAATGCAATCGTTCACCAATTACAGGTTGTGCTACCTTTTCTTCAAAGCGAGCGGCAGCCTCGCTTGTATTTGCGTGTATCATTTTAATTTCCTCTGGGATAATTAATAAATTAGAATTTTAGATAACGATTACCAAATTCGAATCATAGAAACTTGAGTATTTTTATCTATTAAGTAAAATCTCGCTTGCGCGACTGAGCATAGAAAATAGCGGCAAGCAATAAAACCACCAAGGTAATCTCTATTGATAACATCGTCTTGACCGTTGAATTCCAGACAGGTACATCTCCTTCCATATGTTCAACGATTTCAGGAAAACTAGTCACTAAAAAACTAAATAGAGATGCGCAGATATTGCAAGTTGCCATCACAACGATTGTCCATGCTTCTGACTCGGTGATAATCGCAATAGTTAATACTAGAACATTAGCCACAAACACTTCTCCAAGACTGATGGTAACGAAGGGAACAAGACCGTCGGACAAGCCATCGCTGGAAAAAATAACGATAACTGAACCAAAAGTTAGTACGAACCAAGGAACAATAAATCCAATGAGGTTTGTCGCCAGCTTTGATAATGTATAATCTTTATAGCTCACCGGAAAACTCATCATGAAGGCTAAAGTCTGATCTTTTCGTTCACCAACAACAGTGGTAAAGATTAAGTGAACTCCAATAACGACAATAGTTGAAAGACATAAAATAAAACCGATATAAAATCCCGTAGTCGTCCCTGAAGCTAAAGTTAATAACGATATTACTCCCACGGAAAAATAGCCCAGCATCGGCCAACGTGCAAGATACCAGTCTTTCAATACCATTGCTTTTATTAACGAATAATTCATACGTTTCCCCCTTGTTCTACTTTGGTATCATTTGTAACCGCTCTTAGGTCTTGGCGATTATTTTGTATTTCAGAGACAAATATTTCTTCGAGGGTCATGGTTTCTATCGCTTGAATCTCCGCCCCACATTTTTGATAAGTTTGTGCCATTTCCTCATTAAAACCATTGGCAGTGATAATCGCTTGGCTACCAACACTTCGTTGTTCAACCACTCCCTTTAAGTTAGGCAAAGTCGCGTCGGCAGAAAGATGTAGCCTGATTCGCCGCCAACTATCGAGATAGCTTTCTTTGTCCTGTGACTGAATGATTTTGCCTTTATCAACGAAAGTAATCAGATCAGAAAGCTGCTCGATATCTTGGGTATTGTGAGAGGAAAATAGAATACTTCGCTCATCATCTAACAAAACATCCATTAACTCGTTTAACACTTCGTGTCTTGCCACTGGATCTAGACCCGTAGTCGGTTCGTCTAAAATAAGCAGTTTTGGCTTTCGGGCCAAAATCATCAACAAACCCGCTTTTACTCTTTGACCGTGTGAGAGGCCCTTAATTTTCTGGTGAGAATTCAGGTCGAAACGCTTTAACAGAGTTGCGGCATAATTTGAATCCCAACTTGGAAATACCGACTTAACAAAATCCATGTGCCACTGAATGGACCCTCTTGCGTACAAACGCATATCTTCAGAGGCATATCCAATATCCCATTTAGCAGCGACTTGATTTTTCGGCATTGAATAACCCAAGACCTTTACCTCCCCAATGTCTTGATGAACCAAGCCCATGAGTATTCGGATAGTGGTCGACTTACCGGCACCGTTAGGACCGATAAAGCCCATAATAGTCCCCTTCTCTAACCGAAGATCGATATCTGATAATTGAAAGTGAGGGTAACTCTTGCTCACACCTTTCACTTCAAATGCATATTCGTTCACTATTCTTCTCCCGACGACTTTTTGTTTTTCGGTTGCTCAAGTAACTCAAGTCGTTGCTGTAAATCATTCACGCTTAATCCTAATGAGCGTGCGATATTGATTGCTTCTAATAGATGTTTGTCCATTTCTTGTTCCTTTAATTTGGAATTAAGATTACTGGCCTCCGCTATAAACGAGCCTTTGCCATGTTGTGTAACAATAATTCCTTCTCTTTCCAGCTCTTGATAGGCGCGTTTAACCGTAATAACGCTTACCTTAGTGGCGACGGCAAGCTCCCGAATAGAAGGCAACTTTTGACCTTGTGGCCAATCTCCAACAGACACCTTACTTTTTATCTGCTCCATAATTTGCAGATACATCGGTCGTCCGTCGGTTTGAGACAAAATAAAATCAAGTGGCATTAACTGGTTTCTACCTATCTGTATATATTTGATATACACAGTATATACACATATACACACCTGTCAAGAAAAGTGTTTGTTTTTTGATCAAGTTGGAGAGTTGTGCTGGGGGCTAGGAGCTAGGAGCTAGGAGCTAGGAGCTAGGAGCTAGGAAATCATGCACTTCTGCTCAGTGGCTTTCTAGCAATTTAACACCCCTATACCAATCGTATCAGTGAAAGAGTGTTTGAGCGTAGCGAGTTCTCTTTCAATGATTGGCACTATCAACCTATAAGGAGCCCAATTGAAAATAACGCTCTTAACATGCATTCAATAAGCGCTAGATTCAACGTAAAAAGCTTTTGCCTACTATCGCCTAAGAGCGCAGTGATGCGGAATAGGTTTTCTTTAAAATTACTGATTTAAGGTCAATAACATTTCGCACCGTTTCACTTGCGTGCGAGTTACTTTTGGCTTAATCCCCACCAAAAGTAGGCGCTCTTAGGCGAAAGTAACCAAAAATGCTTTGCGTTAAGACGAACTAAATCCGACTTGCTACATAGAATGAATAAAACTCAATTATCGGATTTTTCGGATAGCGAATTCAAAGGAAGGAGAGAACTCGCTCTGCTCAAACACTCTCCTTCTTAATCTTGGAATCCATGAGTTTCATCGTGCCATTCGTAGGCACTGGGCGGGGGAATTGGAGAAGGGAAAGAATACCGCCTTTCGCCCAGTGGCTTTCTAGCAATTTAACACCCCTATGCCAATCATATCAGTGAAAGAGTGTTTGAGCGTAGTGCTGCGAAATATTTTCTCTTTAAAAGGGTTAAATCAAGGTCAACAGCACTTGCGCGTTTTTGAATAAGGTTACATATCGCAACTCGAATTAACCGCACTAATAAGGGGATCGGGAAGGTATGGATTTCCCAATTACTGCGCACCGTGCGCAGTAATTAGAAATGAAAGCTCGTAAGGGATTGATTTGATTGATAA
>JAHRVB010000162.1 GCA_019090895.1 Kangiellaceae bacterium | reverse complement strand
TTCTTCAGGATTTTTGCCAATTGAAGTTATATCTTGCGCGTGTAGACCTTTTGGTCCTTCAAATGTATCAAAGTTTACTTCTTGTCCGGCTTTAAGACTCTTGTAGCCATCCATTTCGATCGTTGAATAATGAGCAAAAATATCATCTCCACCATCATCTGGACGAATAAAGCCGTAACCTTTAGCATTGTTAAACCACTTAACGGTACCTGTTGCCATATATTACTCCTTGATTTCCCTGTTGAACAATTTGTTAGCTTTTGTTATTAACTGATAATTATTACACAAATAGACTGGCGTAATTGTTTCGCGCCTATGAATCTCATAACCACATTGAAAAGTCAAGTGTTAGAATTATTTTCAATAAAAACATAGAATTAAATTCTCATTAGTTATTGAAATAAGGATCTTATCACCCCATTTAATGGGTAGCCTTTATAATTAGCACAAAATATTCAGTAATTTATACTCGCAACTATCTTCTAGCTGTTTAAAGTTATAATTCCGTTCATTCGGAGTTTCAAATAAAAGTAAATTTGTTTGTGGACTTTTACGAGTAAAAACTGAAAAATACTAAACAACTTGTTAGCGGTTTGACTAGAATTATATATGAGTAAAGAAAAAAACAACGAAGTAGAACATGGCACAGTTGTTGCCGAACGAAAGCCAGAAACAAAAGAACCGCCAATGTATAAAGTTATGTTGTTAAATGATGATTATACGCCAATGGATTTTGTGGTAGCGGTTTTGAAACAGTTTTTTCATAAGAGTTTAGAGCAAGCAACGAAAGTTATGCTACAAGTTCATTATGATGGAGCAGGTGTCGCGGGCATTTATAGAGCAGAAATAGCCGAAACGAAGGTGGTGTCGGTGAATGAATACGCAAAAGAGCACGGACACCCACTTATGTGCACAATGCAAGAAAATGAAAAGTAGCGGTTAATCTTTGATAGTTAACAGTAACCTCAGCAGCAAGCTAATACAGGGTCTTTGAATTATGTTAAGTAAAGATTTGGAACTAACGTTAAATTTAGCATTTACAGATGCACGTGAGCGCAGACACGAATACATGACTGTTGAGCATTTACTGCTCGCTCTCCTCGATAATGCACTTGGGATAAGTGTTCTTCGCTCCTGTGGTGCTGACATACCTAAATTACAGCACCAGTTGAGAAATTTTATAGATGAGACTAGCCAAATTCTTCCCGAAGAAGTTGGAGATGTGGAGACCCAACCAACACTTGGTTTCCAACGTGTCTTACAACGGGCAGTATTCCACGTGCAGTCTTCTGGCAAAAAAGAAGTCAATGGCGCTAATATACTAGTAGCGATATTTAGCGAGCAAGAAAGCCAGGCTGTCTATTTCTTGCAGCAGCAAGACATCTCTAGATTAGACATCGTTAACTACATTTCTCATGGTATTTCAAAGGTTTCAGAAGACCAAGACGATGCCGATACAATCGGTGCCGAGAATGAACCGGTTGACAGCAGCCCTAAGCAAAAGTCGGCGTTAGAGCTTTATGCAAGTAATTTAAACTTGATGGCGGAAGCCGGAAAAATTGATCCGCTTATTGGTAGGAATTCAGAACTGGAAAGAACAGTACAAATTCTCTCTCGTAGACGAAAGAATAACCCGTTATTGGTTGGTGAAGCGGGAGTAGGTAAGACAGCTATAGCCGAAGGACTAGCCAAGCGAATAGTCGACAAAGAAGTTCCTGACGTAATTTCAGAGGCCGAAATTTTCTCACTTGATTTAGGGGCTTTATTAGCCGGGACCAAGTACCGAGGCGATTTCGAAAAAAGGCTAAAAGCATTGCTAGCAGAGTTGGCAGAAAAGAAGCATTCAGTACTCTTCATTGATGAAATTCACACTATCATTGGTGCGGGTTCTGCTTCAGGTGGGGTCATGGACGCTTCTAACTTGATTAAGCCTATGTTGGCGAATGGTCAGTTAAAGTGTATGGGATCGACTACTTTTCAAGAGTATCGAGGGATCTTTGAGAAAGATAGAGCTTTGGCTCGCCGATTTCAAAAGGTCGATGTCGAAGAGCCGAGTGTTGCCGATACTGTCGATATTTTAAGAGGGTTAAAACCTCGGTACGAGGAACATCATCAAGTAGAGTATTCCGATGGTGCATTAAGAGCTGCTGCAGATTTATCCGACCGTTATGTTAATGACCGTAATTTACCTGACAAAGCAATTGACGTGATTGATGAAGCGGGTGCTAATCGACAGCTGCAAGACGAAGAATCTCGGAGCAAGAATATTACCGTACAGGATATTGAATCAATCATTGCAAAGATGGCCAAAATTCCTGAGAAAACGGTATCTTCTTCCGATAAGAAAACACTTAAAGATTTAGAACGTAATTTAAAGCTAGTGGTATTTGGTCAAGACAAGGCGATTGAATCACTTTCTAATTCAATTAAGTTAGCGCGTTCAGGAATTGGTTTTGACGACAAACCGGTTGGTGCTTTCTTATTGGCAGGACCGACGGGTGTTGGTAAGACAGAAGTTACCAAGCAACTGGCCAAGAACTTAGGCGTAGAGTTTATTCGTTTTGACATGTCGGAGTATATGGAGAGCCATACGGTTTCAAGATTAATCGGAGCACCCCCAGGATATGTTGGATTTGACCAAGGCGGCCTATTAACTGAGGCAGTGACTAAGCATCCCTATTCGGTGGTGCTGTTAGATGAAATAGAGAAGGCACACACAGATGTCTACAACCTGCTATTGCAAGTTATGGATCATGGTACGTTAACGGACAATAATGGGCGAAAAGCAGACTTCAGAAATGTAATCTTGGTTTTAACAACCAATGCAGGCGCATCTGATCTTCAAAAGTCGAGTATCGGGTTTCAAAAACAATCAAAGAAAACAGATTATATGGAGGCTATCAAACGAACGTTTACACCAGAATTTAGAAACCGGCTAGATGCAGTTTTGTGGTTTGATTCTTTAAATCCTGAAATCATTTGTTCGGTGGTCGATAAATTTATTGCAGAGTTACAAAGTCAGTTAGACGAAAAGGGTGTTTCACTTGAGGTGAGTCAACCGGCGCGTAATTGGTTAGCTGAAATAGGCTTCGATGAGCAAATGGGGGCTCGACCGATGGCACGAGTAATGCGTGAGAAAATAAGGCAAGAGTTAGCTGAAGAGCTTTTGTTTGGTCGATTGGCTAATGGTGGACAAGTTATAGTCGGTTTTGACAAAGATGCCGAAAAGCTTACGTTTGACATAACGACTAAAAAAGAGATCGCGTTAAAACAATGATGAATTGTTGAAACGAAGGCGCGATTTAATTCGTTTAGACTCTGCAAAGCGGACGAATTATAACCAAAAAAAAGCAGGCTCTAAGCCCGCTTTTTATATTTCATAGTCTATGACACTATCGGGCTCGGAAAGTAATTCTTCCTTTACTAAGATCGTAGGGTGTCATTTCAACAGTGACTTTGTCACCGGTTAGAATTCGAATGTAGTGCTTTCTCATTTTTCCAGAGATATGGGCAGTAACGACATGGCCGTTTTCCAGCTCTACTCGAAACATTGTATTAGGAAGCGTCTCTTGAACTACACCTTCCATTTCTAAACATTCTTCTTTAGCCATACTTATATCTTCATTAAACCTGTCTATTTTTAGATCGCGGCTATAATGCCTTATTTCGGATGAATAAGCAAAAGTTTTGTGAACATCTCAACATGCCTAACTCAGGCTTATCCAGCGGTCTTCAATAAAGCATTCGAGTGGCCGATATTCACCTTTGTAGGACATCTTAGGGCTGTTTTTTATCCAGTATCCTAAGTACACATGTTCGAGTTCTAAATATTGACAATGTTCAATTAATTTTAATACTGCTAGGCGGCCCAAACTGAATTTTGAGTATTCGACATCAAAAAAAGTATAAATAGCAGAAAGTCCGGTTGTTAACTCATCAAATACACTACAAGCGATGAGTCTACCTGTCATGGGATCGACTAAATCTAAAAACTGGGTATTTGCCCAATCTGACAATATAAATTCTTTATATTGTTTTTCTGAAGTAGGGTACATGTCGCCATCTTTATGACGAGCGTTTATATAGCTTTCAAACAGTTGATAGTGTTGTTGATCATATAGCGCTGGAGAGATACGGGTCGTAAAACGTTTGCCATTCTTAGCGCATCTTTTTTGTTGTTTTGAAGGATTGAATTTAGAGGGGGATACTCGAATAGAGATGCAGGCACGACAATCCGCACATTGTGGCCGGTAAATATGTTCCCCGCTGCGACGAAAGCCCTTGTCTATTAACCACTGATAAATATTAATGTGAGGATGCACCTCAGGATTAAGAAACACTGTCTGAGACTGTTTTTCAGTGAGATAAGGGCATTCGTGCTCGGGAGTAATGTAAAAGTCGAGTTGATTAGTATTTTTCTCAAGTTTGTTCATTAGTTATATTTTATTTCTGGAAACTGGTGCTCGAGATAGTAACTCAAACGCGTTTAGCTCTTTAGGATACCAAATTGTTTGAGGGTTTTTTTGTGCGCTGGCACTACAAACGAATTCTAAGTAATCCCTTCTAGACAAACTCTCAGCACCCAAACTCGCGAGATGAGGGTTGGCTACTTGACAATCTATTAGTGGAAAATTGGACTGTTTTAGATAACCGATTAGACATGATAATGCCAGTTTAGAGCCGTTACTTATACGACTAAACATTGACTCTCCACAAAAAAGCTTACCAATAGACACGCCATAGATCCCCCCAACCAGTTGGTCTTTTTGCCAGACTTCAACTGAATGAGCGAGACCTAGTTGATGAAGCTTAATATAGGCATTTATAATATCCTCAGTAATCCAAGTACCGGACTGTTCTATTCTTGGTTCAGCACAAGCCGAAATTGTTTGTGCAAAGTCATGATTTAAGGTCACTCTTAAATCAGATTGTTTGAAGAATCGGACTAGACTTTTTGAAGGTTTGAATGTGTCAACAAAGAATACTGTCCGTGGATCAGGGGACCACCAAAGGATCGGTTCGTCTTCCGAGTACCAAGGAAAGATTCCTTTAGAATAAGCGTCCACAAGCCTTTCAGCTGAAAGGTCACCACCCGCGGCTAGTAAACCATTGGGTTCTTTTAAGGCCGTATCAGTGGGCGGAAATAGAGAATCTTTATGAAGGTATGGCAGCATTCGATAATTATAACTTTTGCTAAGCGCATTTACCAAACATTGACTAGTTCATCGGTTTATAAATGCCACAAAGTAAAAGACGCCTCCGCGGCGTCTTGTTGGTTGTAGAATGTATAGAGAAAGTCAAAGTTGAATTAAGCAGAAGCTACGATACAAAATCAAATCCGGATTTTAGTAACGTTACTCAAAGCTCATTTCTGGAACAAATTCAGGAACAATAAGCTTGCCGGCTGTTTTCTCAATTATTTCTTCTACAGAAACACCTGGAGCGCGTTCCAATAAATGGAATGCTCCATTTTCGATTTTCATTACTGCCAAGTCAGTGACAACTTTATTAATACAATCGACGCCCGTTAACGGTAATGAGCAAGACGCCAGTAATTTTGAATTGCCTCGTTTATCAGCATGAGTCATTGTAACGACGATATTTTGTGCGCCAGCGACTAAATCCATAGCACCACCCATGCCCTTAACGAGCTTTCCTGGAATCATATAAGAGGCAATGTTACCGTTTTGATCAACTTCAAATGCGCCCAGTACCGTTAAGTCGACATGCCCCCCCCTAATCATCGCAAAGCTTTCAGCTGACGAAAAAATAGATGCTCCGGTGACTGCTGTCACGGTTTCTTTACCCGCATTGATCATGTCGGCATCAACATTGTCTTCAGTTGGGTAAGGGCCCATACCGAGTAAGCCATTTTCAGATTGGAGCATCACTTCCATGTCTGTAGGAACATAATTCGCTACTAGGGTTGGAATTCCTATGCCTAAATTAACATAGAATCCATCTTGTAATTCTTGCGCTACGCGCTTTGCTATTTGGTCTCGTGATAATGACATGTGCAGCGCTCCTTAGTTTTTTGCTAATGTTAGGCGTTCGATTCGTTTCTCGAACGAACCTTTAATAATTCGATCGACATAGATGCCAGGAGTCTGTATTTCCATGGGTTTTAGTTCGCCAACTTCGACAATTTCTTCTACTTCAACAACAGTCGTTTTGCCGGCAGTCGCGGCCATAGGATTAAAATTCATGGCGGTGTCACGATAAACGAGATTACCCATTTTGTCTGCTTTCCATGCTCTAATAATCGCAAACTCTCCAGTGATACTTTCTTCTAGGATGTATTGTCGACCGTTAAATTCTTTAACTTCCTTTCCTTCTGCTACCGGCGTGCCGTATCCCGTTGCGGTATAAAACGCTGGAATTCCCGCACCGCCTGCTCGCATTTTTTCAGCCAGAGTGCCTTGTGGGGTAAGTTCTACTTCTAACTCGCCCGCTAAATATTGTCTTTCGAACTCTGCGTTTTCACCAACGTAGGAAGAGATCATTTTCTTGATTTGTTTTTCTTGGAGCAAAATCCCAAGACCAAAATCGTCGACCCCACAGTTATTAGAGACAAAGGTAAGGCCGGAGGTTTTCATTGTTTTAATTTGTGCGATTAGTCCTTCAGGTATGCCGCAAAGTCCAAAACCTCCAGCAATAACAGTCATACCGTCGGTCAATCCCGACATTGCTTGTTCGTACGTATCAACGACCTTATCGAAGCCGGCCATAGTTAACTCCTAAGTAATTTTAATATTTGTTTCGATTAGTTTTTTGCAAGTATTGCATTGGCAACTTTGGAACCGTTTTTCCTTTTTAAGAATTGGCTGATGTAGTCACCAGCAATTACTAATTTTTCTAAATCTACACCAGTTTCTATGCCAAGCCCATTGAGCATGTAAATGACATCTTCTGTAGCGACATTTCCAGAGGCTCCTTTTGCGTAAGGACAGCCCCCCAAGCCAGAGACTGACGCGTCGATACTTGCGATACCCATTTGAAGTGCCGCAAATATATTGGCACCTGCTTGACCATAAGTGTCATGAAAATGCACGGCTATTTTTTCAAGGGGGACTTGTTGACTCACTCTATGGATCAACTCTTGAGTCTTAACCGGTGTACCTGTGCCAATAGTATCACCCAGAGATATTTCGTAACTACCACTTTGGTACAGTAGATTTGCAACTGAAGCGACTTTTTCTGCGGATATTTCACCTTCGTAAGGACACCCTAAGACACAAGAAACATAGCCTCTAACGGGGATGTTCAGCGCTTTTGCTTTGCTAAATATTGGGGCAAAGCGAGCAATACTTTCTTCTATCGAACAATTAATGTTCTTCTGCGAGAAACTCTCCGACGCCGCGGCAAATACTGCGACCTCTTTTGCTCCAGCTAAAACTGCATTGTCGAATCCTTTCATGTTTGGTGTTAGTACGGGAAAACTAATGGTAGTTTGCTTTTGATGATATACCTTGGAAATAGATTCCATAACTTCTTTTTGGTCAGCCAGTTGTGGGACCCATTTGGGCGAGACAAAACTAGTCGCTTCAATGTGAGCTAACCCGGAATCGATTAATTTGTCTATTAACTCTAATTTTGTTTTGGTAGGAATCTCCAGTGATTCATTTTGTAATCCGTCTCTTACACCTACTTCAATAACTTTTACACGTTTAGGTAATGGCATATCAGTCATAATATTGAGTTTCTTCACTCTTAGTCTTCCTCAAAGCTGATTAATTCAGATCCGTCATCGACCAAATCTCCAACAGCATAAAGAACTTCTTTAATTCTAGTCTTCTTATGAGCTCTAATAGTGTGCTCCATTTTCATTGCTTCCATCACAATTAGCGGTTGCTCGGGAATCACCTCATCACCAACATTCACCAATACAGAGATGACGGTTCCTGGCATTGGTGCTGTTAGATTTGCTTGTGTGTCATCTTGAGTATCAACGAGTGAATTGTCACCTATCTCCAACTGCCATGCTTTTGCATTCTTAAATAATATCAGTTTGTTTTGCTCTATGGAGCAGGATATAGATACTTTTTTTCCATCGATATTCATTCTGATATTAGAGTTACTTATAAATCCATTAACTAGATATTCTTTGTCGTTGAGCTCAATGAGGAAGGATTGGTGTCCTTTTCCATTCTTAGCACGAAAGTGGGCGGTAACTGGATATTTAATAGCATTGTAAATAAATTCGACCTGATGATAGTTATCTTGATTAAGACGCCAGCCATCTTTCTGTTTCCAAGGAGAGTATTGATCGTTGCTGTCTTGCTGACCAGATTGAGATTGTTCCAACATTACTTGTAGAGTCGCTGCCGCGAGTAACTCATCTGTGATTTCGTCGCTTGTGGAGTTTAGCTCACTACCATGCTTGTCAAGAAAATGGGTATCTAGGTCAGCATTTGAAAACGAAGGGTGGCAAGCCAAGTCGTGTAGAAATTCAATATTAGTCGTTAATCCAGCAACATGAAATTCATTCAGAGCGCCTCTGAGTCGTGCAAGCGCCGCTGATCGGTCTCGATCCCATACGATCAATTTAGCAATCATCGGATCGTAATAAATACTGACCGAATCACCTGCTACAATTCCAGAATCAACCCGAACAAACTGACTCTCGAGTGGCACTTCCATGAAATCGATTTTTCCCGTTGTCGGTAAAAAATCGTTCGAAGGATCTTCTGCATATATTCTTGCTTCAAAGGCATGACCGGAAATATTTAACTCTTGTTGAGTGAGTGGTAAAGCTCCACCACTAGCAACAAGTAATTGCCATTCTACGAGGTCCAATCCAGTGATCATTTCTGTGACCGGATGTTCAACTTGTAAGCGTGTATTCATTTCCATGAAATAAAATGAACCATCTTCATCGTAGAGAAATTCAACCGTGCCGGCACCTTGGTAACCGATCGCTTTTGCCGCTGCAATAGCGACACTACCCATTTTATTTCTAGTTTCAACAGAGAGACCTGGGGCGGGCGCTTCTTCGATTACTTTTTGGTGCCGCCGCTGGACACTGCAGTCTCTTTCGAACAAATGAATCACTGAACCAAAACTATCTGCAAATATTTGCAGCTCTACGTGTCGAGGTTTGGTAAGATATTTTTCTATCAGTACTTTTTCATCGCCAAAAGAAGAGAGAGACTCGCGTTTGCAAGAACGTAAGGCAGTAATAAAGTCGTTTGAATTCTTCACGACTCGCATGCCTTTACCGCCGCCTCCAGCGGTTGCTTTTATTAATAGAGGATAACCAATTTTGTCTGCTTCCGATTGCAGGAGAGCTTCAGTTTGATCCTCGCCATGATATCCATTAACTAATGGTACCTTAGCTTTAGACATAATATTTTTAGCTTCACTCTTGGACCCCATCGCTTCAATCGCTGAGGTTGGAGGACCTATAAAGATAATACCGTTTTCTGCACACTCTTTTGCAAAAGTAGCGTTTTCAGATAAAAAACCATAGCCGGGATGAACCGCAGACGCATTCGAAATCTTAGCGATTTCAATGATCTTGTCCGCTCGTAAATAACTGTCTTTTGCTGCCGATGGTCCGATATAGAAAGCTTCATCGGCGAGTTTTACGTGTTGTGAGAATTCGTCAGCATCGGAATAGACAGCGACGCATTCGATACCCATTTTGTGCGCTGTTTTTATAATTCGACAAGCAATCTCGCCCCGATTTGCGATCAGTATTTTGTTAATTTTGTGGTTTTTCATTGTGCTGTAAATCCTTAGTGAAACACCGGAATCAAATATTTTTTCCGTTTTCTAAAATTCAGTTTCGATAGTTGCTTTCCAGTTTGCTGGGCGTTTATCAAGGAAAGCACTTACACCTTCTCTACCTTCGTTAGAGGCTCGAATATCAGCTATTCGGTGTGCTGTTTCTAATACCAATGCTTCATTGATAGGTTTGTTTACTACGTGATCAATCAATTGTTTACTTTGATACATTGCAATTGGGCCATTGGCTAAGAGTTTATTAACAAAATCTTTTCTAAAGTCTGTCAGTTCTTCATGTGGAATAATCTTATGCACCAGCTGCATCTGTTGTGCTTCACTCACATTAAATCGTTCAGCCGTAGCGAAGTATCGTTTACAATTGCGCTCGCCAATGGCTTTAACAACATAAGGGCTAATGACGGAAGGTATTAGTCCTAATTTTACTTCTGATAAGCAAAACAGTGCTTTATTGCTTGCGAGTACAATATCGCAGCAGGCTACTAGGCCGACGCCTCCACCAAACGCAGCGCCTTGTACAACTGCAACGGTTGTTTTGCTGGATTCATAGAGAGCCTGCATAAGACCTGCAAGCTTTAGAGAATCTTGGTAGTTTTCTTCCCAGCTGTAGGTTGCCATTCTTTTCATCCAGTTCAAGTCTGCTCCCGCTGAAAAGCTCTTACCTGCAGCATCTAAAACCAAAATTCTAATTTCGTTATTTCGTTCTATTTTTTCTATGGCCCGCGTTAGTTCTTTTATAAATTGGTCGTCAAAAGCATTGTGTATGTCTGGCCGATTAAGAGTCACTCGAGCCACTCCATTTGAAGACATTTTTACGGTAATACTCGCGGCTTTCTTTTCTGTCGACATTACAAACTCCTGTGAATTTTTTAAACTAAAAAGTAGATAAACTTAAGTTAAGTAAATTAGTTTACATTCTAAAAACGCCAAATTTAGTTTCTTCGGTTGGAGCATTTAAGCTCGCCGATAATCCTAATCCAAGAACTTGACGAGTATCTGCTGGATCGATAATGCCATCATCCCACAATCTTGCACTGGCGTAGTAGGGGTGGCCTTGAGTTTCATACATTTGTTCAATAGGCTGTTTAAATACTTGCTCATCTTGTTCGGACCAGTTAATTCCCTTACGCTCAAAATTGTCTCGCTTGACTTGCGCTAGAACATTGGCTGCTTGTTCGCCGCCCATGACGGAGATTCTTGCGTTTGGCCACATCCATAAAAACCTTGGACTATAAGCTCTACCACACATACCGTAATTACCCGCACCGAAACTACCGCCAACGATGACAGTAAATTTTGGAACTTTCGCACAAGCTACCGCTGTTACCATTTTAGCGCCGTTTTTAGCAATGCCACTGTTCTCGTATTTTTTACCCACCATAAAGCCAGTAATGTTCTGCAGGAATACAAGTGGAATATTTCGCTGACAACAGAGTTCAATAAAATGAGCGCTTTTAAGGGCAGATTCGGAAAATAAAATTCCATTATTGGCAATTATACCCACGGGATATCCCCAGATACGAGCGAACCCACACACGAGAGTATTACCATATAGCGGTTTAAATTCATCGAACTCACTGCCGTCAACCACTCGACTAATAATCTCGCGGATATCAAATGGTTTTCGAGAATCCGTTGGGATAACACCGTAGAGATCTTCTTTTGGATAGAGTGGTTCTATCGGTTGTTTTATTTCCCAAGGCGTAAATTTTTTCTTATTTAAGTGTTGCACTAAGTTTCGAGTAATATTGAGAGCATGTTCGTCATTCTGAGCGTAGTGGTCTGTAACGCCAGAATTCTTGCAGTGAACGTCCGCTCCTCCAAGATCCTCAGCAGTTACTTCTTCGCCAGTAGCAGCTTTAACCAGTGGCGGACCACCCAGAAAGATGGTGCCTTGTTCTTTGACGATTATACTTTCATCTGCCATAGCCGGTACGTACGCTCCACCGGCGGTACAACTTCCCATAACCACAGCAATTTGAGAAATTCCTTTCGCCGACATATTGGCTTGGTTAAAAAATATTCTGCCAAAATGGTCGCGATCAGGAAATACTTGATCTTGTTGGGGGAGGTTAGCACCACCGGAATCCACCAGATAAATGCAGGGAAGGTGATTCTGCTCAGCTATTTCTTGGGCTCGTAGATGTTTTTTAATTGTTTCAGGAAAGTAAGTTCCGCCCTTTACTGTAGCGTCATTAACCACTATCAAGCATTCTTGACCATTAACCACACCAATTCCCGTTATTATTCCAGCCGATGGGACTTGATCATCATACATGCCAAAACCGGCGAACTGAGATAATTCTAAAAAGGGAGAGCCGACATCTAGTAATTTTTTGACTCGTTCACGAGGCAATAACTTTCCTCGTCCGATGTGTTTTTGTTGGCGTTCTGGGCCACCACCCTCAGCAATCGTCAGCATCTTTGAATTAAGATCGTTAACTAGATCTTGCATCGCGGATACGCTAGCTAAGAACTCTCTGCTCTTTGGGTTTAATTTTGTTTTCAAAACCGACATGGTGATTCCTTAGGTGAATTCTGTTTATATCTCGTTCATTACTGAGCGACTAATAACGAGTTTTTGTACTTCACTGGTACCTTCATAGATTTGGCAAATACGCACATCGCGATAGTAACGTTCGACCGGGAAATCGTTTAGATATCCATAACCGCCAAATACTTGAATAGCATCTGAACATACTTTTTCCGCCATCTCGGATGCAAATAGTTTAGCCATTGATGCCTCTTTTAAACAAGATTTATCCGCATCTTTAAGCCGTGCAGCGCGGTGAACCATCAACCGAGCTGCATCTAATTGTGTCGCCATATCAGCGATTTTAAACCCAATTGCTTGGTGTTTGTGTATCGGTTTATTGAATGCGGTTCTTTCGGTTGCATATTGTTTTGCGGCCTCAAGTGCTGCTCTAGCGATGCCAACGCACTGTGCTGCTATTCCAATTCGTCCTCCCTCCAATCCGGATAGAGCGATCTTATAACCTTCGCCTTCAGAACCTAAAAGGTTTTCTTTAGGGATAGTACAGTCTTCAAAAATTATTTGAGCAGTATCCGAAGCATGTTGACCTAATTTGTTCTCGATATTTGAAACGGTGTAACCAGGTGTGTTTGTTGGAACAATGAATGCAGAAATACCTTTCTTGCCAGCATTCGGATCGGTTACAGCAAATACAATCGCAATGTCACCGTTTTTTCCAGACGTTATAAATTGTTTTACGCCATTTAATACGTATTGGTCACCAATTAGTTTCGCTTTGGTTCGTAAGTCTGACGCGTCAGAACCTGCATGGGGTTCTGTGAGACAAAATGCGCCTAATTTTTCACCGGCTGCAAGTGGCTTAAGAAATTTTTCTTTTTGATCATCTGTGCCAAAATTAACGATAGGCATGCAACCAACGGAGTTAGTTACACTAATGATGGTTGAGCAAGCAGCGTCTCCAGCTGCGATTTCTTCAAGTACCAGAGCCGCAGAAAAATAACCAATATCACATCCATGCCATTCCTCTGGAACAAGCATGCCATAAAACCCTAATTCTCCGAGACCATTTAGAGCATCAGAAGGAAAGGTTTTGTTACGATCCCATTCCGCAGAATATGGAGTGATTTTATCTGCTACATACTGACGAGCAGCATCTTGGATCATTGATTCTTGTTCACTCAGAAACATGGATATTCTCGGTAGTAATATCGGCCAGATCGGATAACTCGTCCAGCTATGAAAAGAATAGTTTAAATGAAGCACCCAAATGTATTAACGACAACACGAGTGAAAGCTTCATTTTATTTAAACAATTAAAGCAGCTCTACAGCCATCGCAGTTGCTTCACCACCGCCTATACACAAGGAAGCAACACCTTTAGTCTTACCGTATTTTTGAAGTGCGGCAATAAGCGTCACTAAGATACGAGTACCACTAGTACCGATAGGGTGTCCTAATGCACATGCACCCCCATGCACATTCACCTTTGTCGCATCCAATTCGAGGTCTTTAATAGCAGCCATAGTGACAACTGCAAATGCTTCGTTGATTTCAAATAAATCGACATCGGAAATTGTCCACTTAAGTTTCTCTAATAACGTTGAGATCGCTGTGACGGGAGCAATAGTAAACTCCGCAGGTTTTCTTGCATGAGTTGAATGGCCGACGATCTTAGCCAAAGGCTTCAAATCGCGCTTTTCAGCTTCAGATTGTTTCATCAGCACAACGGCTGCGGCGCCATCTGATATTGAACTCGCGTTTGCAGCTGTTACGGTACCGTCTTTTTTGAAAGCTGGTCGAAGAGAAGGGATTTTTTCCGGCCGGGCTTTAAGCGGCTGTTCATCATTTGATACCGTTGTTTCTCCACGACGGCTCTTAATGGTGACCGGTGTTACTTCGGAGTCAAACGAGCCATCTTCGATTGCTTGTTTGGCTTTCGCTAACGAATTAATCGCAAATTCATCCTGCTGTTCGCGAGTAAATTGATAACGGTCGGCACATTCTTCTGCAAATACTCCCATTGCTTGGCCTTCGTATGCATCTTCTAATCCATCAAACGCCATATGGTCGAGCATCGTTGCATGACCGAAGCGGTAACCGGAGCGAGCTTTAGGTAACATATGAGGAGCATTACTCATACTTTCCATTCCGCCGGCAACCATCACTTGATTGGTGCCAACAGTAAGTAAGTCGTTTGCTAGCATTACCGATTTCATTCCAGAGCCACACACTTTATTGATAGTTGTACAGCCTGTAGATAATGGAAGGGCTGCACCGAGCGCAGCTTGACGAGCAGGAGCTTGACCAAGAGCGGCGGGGAGTACACAACCCATTATCACTTCTTCGACAGCATCTGAGCCTACACCGGATCGCTCTACCGCTGCTTTAATGGCTGTGGCGCCTAGATCAGTTGTTTTAACAGATGATAAATCACCCATAAATCCACCCATCGGTGTTCTGGCCATTCCGACGATTACTATTGGATCTTGATTCATTTTTACTTCCTTAAAATTAGTTTTCTTTTCAACGCCCAGCACCTTCAACTAACCAGCGATGAGCTATTAGAATGGATAGTTTACTTATCTGAAACAGTTACTCTATAGGCCATTAGTTTAACTCGAGCTCTAAGCCGTTTCGTTAAATAATTCTCGGCCAATCAACATTCGTCTGATCTCAGAGGTTCCTGCACCAATTTCATAGAGCTTTGCATCGCGTAGTAAACGGCCCGTTGCAAATTCGTTAATATAGCCGTTACCGCCAAGGCATTGAATGGCTTCTAGTGCCAATTGAGTTGCTTTTTCCGCAGCATACAGTATAACTCCGGCGGCATCTTTGCGGGTAGTCTCACCGCGATCACAGGCTTGAGCAACGTTATAGACATACGATTTGCTCGCGTTCATGGTGGTATACATATCAGCGAGTTTGCCTTGCATCAATTGAAATTCGCCTATAGCTTTGCCAAATTGTTTTCTTTCATGAACATAGGGTAAGACGATATCCATACAGGCCTGCATTATTCCGGTTGGTCCCCCTGACAGAACTACTCGTTCAAAATCTAAACCACTCATTAATACGGCTACACCGCGATTTAAACCACCAAGAATATTCTCTTTCGGTACTTTGCAATCGTCAAATACAAGTTCACAAGTGTTAGAACCACGCATGCCCAGTTTGTCCAGCTTTTGCGCTGTGCTAAATCCCTGGAAACCTTTCTCAATAATAAATGCTGTGATCCCGCGAGAACCGGCGTTTTTGTCAGTTTTAGCGTACACAATTAGAACTTCTGCGTCAGGTCCATTGGTGATCCACATCTTATTCCCATTCAGTAAATAGTGGTCGCCGTTATCTTCAGCTTTAAGCGACATGCTAACAACATCAGAACCCGCGCCAGGCTCGCTCATTGCGAGTGCGCCAACATGTTCTCCAGAACATAACTTCGGTAGATATTTAGTTTTTTGTTCTTCTGTTCCATTCTTACGAAGTTGATTCAAACAAAGGTTGGAATGTGCGCCGTAACTAAGGCCAATACTTGCTGATGCTCTGCTAATTTCTTCCATTGCTACAACATGTTCTAAATAGCCGAGTCCTGAACCGCCGTATTGTTCTTCCACCGTCATGCCCAATAATCCCATCTCACCAAATTTTTTCCACAGTTGATTAGGAAATTGGTTATCACGGTCTACTTGCTCTGCAATAGGCTCGATTTCTTTTAATGCGAATGCTCTGACGGAATCGCGAATCATATCGGCGGTTTCGCCAAGGTTGAAATTAAGACCAGTTGTCATAGTTGCCTCGTGATATATCGTATGTACTTTGAGAGATGGATAACCATGTGTTTGGTTACTTTAATCTTAGTTCGAGCTCAGTTAATTCGAGCAATGTTGTCTGAATATCTTTTTGTTGCTGAACCAATGCTTCTCGGCGCTGTTCAATCTTGCTTAGTAGCAACATAGTTTGTTTTTGCTCACCACTTGGAGAATCGTACATGGTGATTATTTCTCTGATCTCAGCGAGTGAAAAACCGATACGTTTACCTCTAAGAATTAGTTGCAGTCTCACTCTATCGCCTTTTGTATAGACTCTCTGTGAGCCAACACGTTTCGGTGCGATTAATGATTCTTGCTCATAATGTCTAATTGAGCGAGGCGTGATTGCGAACTCTTTGGATAGTTCAGTAATCGAATACGTCTTGTTATTATTTTCGTTCATTTCTAAAGTATAGATTACCTTTACGTTAACGTAAAGAAGTCTTGTGGTGGTATGACCAAATAGTCGACAAGGAATTAGAAGTAATGTGAATATCGCAGATTTTAATCAGGCATTGGATTGCCTTTGTGATTAAAAGCAATTTATCGAACTATCAAAAAAGGGCAGATTAGTCTAATATTGCAAAATTAGAAATAAGCGGTGGGTAACTAGTTTGTGTGTTTTGTTGACAAACTTGGCTCGCTAGTTGTTAACCAATACTAATCATATTTTATGAGGGAATTTTGAATGAAGCTCATCCTTCTTGGAGCACCAGGCGCAGGTAAAGGGACTCAGGCGCAGTACCTTACTTCTAAGTACGGCATACCACAAATTTCAACCGGCGATATGTTGCGAGCAGCGGTTAAAGCGGGTACAGCACTTGGTTTAGAAGCAAAAAAAGTAATGGAGTCAGGTGGTTTAGTTTCAGATGGCATTATTATTGGTCTTGTAAAAGAAAGAGTGCAACAGGATGACTGTGAAAATGGTTATCTTTTGGACGGTTTTCCTCGGACTATTCCACAAGCTGATGCAATGAAGGAAAATTCTATCAATGTTGACTATGTTGTCGAGATCGACGTCGATGACCAAGAAATAGTACAACGAATGGCTGGTCGTAGAATGCATCTCGCTTCAGGAAGAACTTATCACGTAAATTACAATCCACCGAAAGTTGAAGGAAAGGATAATGAAACTGGTGAGGATCTTGTGCAAAGGGAAGATGACAAGGAAGAGACTGTAAAACAAAGGTTACAGGTATATCACACCCAAACTAAACCACTGGTTGAATATTATTCTGGTTGGGCCGAGAGTGGTGAGTCTAACGCGCCTAAATACGTTAAAGTTATAGGTGTTGGAAGCTTAGAAAATATTAGAGATAGCATTTTTTCTAAGCTAGCGTAAGTCGTCAAACTGGTATTTGTCGGGATAACAAAAAGGGGCAAATTCAATATGATTTATTGATTTGCCCCTTTTTTTGTTCGGTATGAATTAACGGACGCATAGTTTTAGTGAGTGTTCTGTTAGCGAGAAAATAAGGTCTTATAAACCTGGTCGAAGTGGCTAACAAACGATACTTTGAGTCCCTTAGTAACATATGAAGGCAATTTTAAGTAACGGCTTTCCACAGATTCGGGAAGTATTAAGTTGTTAATCCCTTCGCGTTTCGCTGCGATTACTTTTTCTCTAATTCCACCGACCGCTAAAACCGAGCCGCTTAAGGTCATTTCACCTGTCATTGCATACTTCGCCTTGATTTTCTTGTTTAGCACCAAAGACAGCAAAGCGCTAGCCATCGTAATCCCAGCACTGGGGCCATCTTTAGGTGTCGCGCCCTCTGGCACGTGGAGATGAATATAGGATTTATCTAACACATCCTTTGAAGCGCCATAGGATTCGAGGTTCGCAGCGATATAACTGTAGGCAATTTGGGCAGACTCCTGCATCACTTCACCCAATTGACCGGTGAGCTTTAAACCTCGAGATTGGCCGTGAATCTTAGCTGCTTCTATGTTGAGTGTTACGCCACCGAGGGATGTCCAAGCCAGTCCTTTTGATATGCCGACACCTGTTAGGTGGGATTCTTTGGTAAAAATAGGCATGCCAAGGTATTCGCTTAAGTTAGACTTGTTAACAGCGAGTTTTTGGTTTTTCTTTTCGACTAATCTTACTGCAGATTTTCTGATTATTTTTGCAAGTAATTTGTCTAGATGTCTAACGCCAGCTTCGCGTGCATAACCATCGATAATCGATTTTATTGCTGAATCTGTAACCTTTAATTGTGATTTACTCACGCCTGAATTTGAAATTAGCTTTGGCCATAAATGATCTTTAGCAATCTGCAATTTTTCCTCAGCAATGTAGCCTGAGAGCCTTATGGTTTCCATTCTATCCAAGAGAGGTCTTGGAATGGTATCGACTTGATTTGCGGTACAGATGAAGAGGACTTTAGACAGATCAAATCGCACATCTAGGTAATGATCTAGAAATTGACTGTTTTGTTCCGGATCGAGAACTTCAAGAAGTGCTGACGATGGGTCGCCTTGATAACTTGAGCCTATCTTATCAATTTCATCGAGCATAATCACCGGGTTAGAGCTGCCTGTTTCTGTAAATGCTTGGATAATTTTACCGGGCATTGCACCAATGTATGTTTTACGATGACCCTTAATTTCTGCTTCGTCCCTCATTCCGCCTAAAGAAAAGCGATAAAATTTTCGTTTTAAAGCGTTAGCAATTGATTTTCCAATGGAGGTTTTACCGACCCCAGGGGGTCCAACGAGTAAAATAATTGAACCAGAAATCTCTCCTTTTAAAGCACCAATGGCTAGAAACTCAATGATTCTACTTTTCACATCACTTAGCGCAGAATGTTCCTTATCTAGAGCTGTCTTAGCAGAGCGTAAGCTTAAATTATCCTGAGTATACATTCCCCACGGTAATCGTGAGAAAACATCAAGGTAATTACGGGTGACTGCATATTCTGGAGAACCGGATTCCAGAACAGACAGTTTATCAAGTTCATCATCGAATTTGGTACGGGCGGTGGTCGAGAGTTGTTTTTCCCTAACATTCTTATGGAATCGTTCCATATCGGCTGTTTTGTCATCTTTGGCGATCCCCAGTTCCTTTTGAATGGCCTTAAGTTGTTCCTTAAGAAAAAACTGTCGTTGATGCTCCGATAAAGTGTCTTCTACCTGATCTTGAATATCTTTTTGTAACTCAGCGACCTCTAGTTCCTTCTTGATAAGGACCAGTACTTTCTCCATGCGTTTCTTTAGATGGACAGTTTCGAGTACATCTTGGAGCTCCTCGCGAGTAGCTGTCGTTACGCTGGCTGCAAAATCCGATAGCTGAGACGGTTCATTTGGGTTAAATCGGTTTAGGAAAAATTTAAGCTCTTCACTATAGAGTGGGTTAAGAGGGACCAATTCTTTGAGAGTATTGATGATCGCCATGGCATAGGCTTTAAGCTCATCGGTTTCTTTATATTTGGGTTCAACCGGATATTCTACTTCAACGAGATAAGGTGCTTCTTTACTAATCCATTTTTTTATCCGAAATCTCTGAATTCCTTCTGCGATAAATTGAACTTTACCAGAGGTTAAAACTGGGTGGTGAATCTTTACCAATGTACCGACTTTATAGAATTCCTCTGGTTTTGAATCTTCAGGTTTTGAATTTTTTACCAACACTAAGCCCGTGACATTCTTGTGCTCTTCACTAATGTACTCTATCGTATCCTGCCACTCTTCTTCGTTCATTAAGATCGGAAGAGTTTGAGGAGGGAAGATTGGACGTTCGCTGATTGGAAGCAAACAAACTTGTTTAGGCAAAAACGTATCTTTCTTCCGTTTTCGGATAGCTTTGTCTGTCATTGATAGGTTTCCTTAATTTAAAACCGATTGTGTTTTGGCTAGTTTTTTACTTCGGAGGCGCGGTTTATCGGTGATTCTAAAAAGTATAGCAAGGCTTATTCATCTTAGTATTTTTCTTTGGTGCTAAATTCGGGCTTTCGAATGCCGATAAGTAGTCTATAAAACAACCAGTTTTGACATTGGAAGTGGTTAAATAGAATGGGATTTCAAAATGAACATTGGCGAGATTAGCAAACCGACTGTAGACAGGGATAGAGTCAGTAAAAAGGAAAAAGCGTCTAATGCCGAAGCTGTGACGCAAACTCATCAGGTCTCGGATAAGGTCGTGTTATCTGATGAATCTAAGAAACGCTATGAGCAAGAGCAATCTCAACAGCGTCAGTCTGACGAAAAAAAAGAGAATCTAGCGCAGGCTGATACCCCTGCACTAAAGAATCCTCAAAATCATAAAGGTAGAATAGTCGAGACGACTGGGTCGCCTACATCAAAAATTGATGCTTCAGAATCAGTTGAATCCGATGCCGCCTCCATCCATTTTACAGCCTAATGTTGCTCAATTACTAAACCTTTGATTCAGTCTTTGATAGAATTTACCATTGTCTTGTTAAGGACTTCCGGTAATAAAGGTAAAGTTAGATAATGACTTCGACACCGAATACAGCATCTATAGACAGTTATGATATCAAACGGCTCATGGGCCAGACTCGAAAGTTGGCGGCAGACTATCGACGAGAAACTGGACATGTCTTGCCAGTAACAGAAGAATTGGCCCGCTTTGACGCAGTCAATATTCTTGGATTAAGAAAAGTAGACAGTGCTGAAGGTATTGACGCCAGAGACAATTTAAACTCGAATGATTCAAATGATGTCGGTTACCTGATCAAGGGAAGGGTGATCTTTAAAGGCGGAAAAGCACGACAAAAGTTGGGAAAACTCAGCTTAAATACTACGTGGAATCGACTTTTAATGGTAATCTATGACTCGGATTACCTACCAATTCAAGTCTACAGTGTTGATAGAGAAATCATTGATAATGAAATGGCTCACGTCAATCAAGACAAGCGCGGTTCTATGACTGTCGCTAAGTACAAGGCCATCGGAAAGCTCGTTTGGAGCTCAGAATAAATAACACTATACGGGCTGGCCAGTTTGCAGATAGAAAATCAAAAGATTATTGAATGCCTTGGTGATCATGGCGAATTTGCTGCAGCAAATGAGAATTTCAAGTCTAGGCCAGTTCAACAAGAAATGGCTGTAGCAGTTAACGAAGCGATTCAATCTCAATCTAATCTTGTAATAGAAGCGGGAACAGGGGTTGGTAAAACCTTCGCATACTTGTTGCCGGCCCTTCTTTCAGGTAAGCAACTGGTTATTTCGACAGGAACGAAAAATCTTCAAGATCAGCTATTCAAGCGGGATCTACCCAATATTCTAAAGATACTCAAATTGAACCCCAAAACGGCGCTTCTAAAAGGTAGAAACAACTATCTCTGTCTCTATCGCCTGGAAAATACCTTAGCATCAGGGCGATTACCCGATCCTATTGCTGTCAAGCATTTGGGTATAGTCAATCGCTGGCGAGATAAAACTGTGACAGGGGATTTGGGGGATCTCTCTGTTTTGCCCGAAAAATCCAGTGTGATTCCTCTTGTAACCAGTACGGTTGAAAATTGTTTGAGTCAAGACTGTCCGTATATTGATGAGTGCCATTTGTCTGCAGCGAGAGAAAAAGCTAGAAAGGCCAAGGTATTAGTGGTTAATCATCATATTTTGTTGGCTGATTTAGTACTCAAAGAAGATGGGTTTGGTGAACTCTTGCCCGACACTGATATTTTCATTGTTGATGAAGCTCATCATTTAGGAAAGACTGCCTATCAATTTTATGGCTCTGCTATTACCAGTCGACAGATTAACGAGCTGTGTAAAGAAGTCGAACTTGAGTATCGAACACAGGTCACAGATTGTCGCGATTTGCTTTTGGAGTCAGAACGATTAGCAAAACAAGTTAAAGAATTTAGGTTAGCACTACCAGATTTCGATATTAAGGAAGAATGGAGAAACCAACCAGCTCGCGATGAAGCATTATTAGAATTACATAATAAAATTAATACGTTATTCGATATAGTTAAAGTCAATTCTACTAGGACTAAAGTTCTTGAATCGTGTTTTGAGCGGCTAGTAAGTATCAAACATGTGCTTGAGGGTTTTTTAGAGCAAGCCACGAGTCGTGAGTCTCGGATCAATTGGTACGAAACCAATCGAAATAGTTTTAGGTTGAATTCTACACCATTAGATGTCGCCGAACTTTTTCAAACTAGCCGAAACAGATATGCAAATTCAAGTTGGGTATTAACGTCCGCGACCTTGAGTGTTAATGGGAGTTTTGAACATTATATAAAAGAACTAGGCTGGTCAGATGTACACAATAAACAACTCCCATCCTCATTTGACTACCCGAATCAAGCGATGTTATACGTCCCGAGAAACCTGCCTTCACCCAATAATCAGCAACATACTAGTGCTGTTATACAAAATGTACTGCCTTTATTGAAAGTGACTCATGGTCGCGCTTTCTTGCTGTTTACTAGTCATCGTGCGCTACGCCAAGCAGCGGAAAAATTAAGAGAATATGATACGTTCAATTGTTTGGTTCAGGGAGAAGCGAGCAAGGAAGAATTATTGCAACGTTTTGTTGAAGAGGATAATTCTGTATTAATTGCTACCGGAAGTTTTTGGGAAGGGGTGGACGTAAGTGGTTATAATCTAGCACTAGTCGTCATTGATAAATTGCCATTTGCAGCGCCGGATGACCCAATTTTAAACGCTAAAATTACTCGGTGCAGAGAGTCTAAGGGTAATCCGTTTTATGAGCTACAAATACCCGATGCCGTGTTAACACTAAAACAAGGAGTTGGCAGATTGATTCGAAGCGTGGACGACAAAGGCGTGGTTTGTTTATGTGACCCACGAATTGTTGGAAAAGACTATGGCGGACTGTTTGTTAATAGCCTTCCAGCGATGACGAGAACAAGAGAAGAAGGTAAAGTAATCGATTTCTTAGCGGAATACATTAACGATTCAGTAAATTTAGAAGTCGAGAGAGAAGAATTGAATGAATAGAATTTTGGCGATTGATTCATCGACTGAAGCTTGTTCTGTCGCTTTGCTTATTGGTGAGCAGGTGTATTCTCGCTTTGAATTAGCACCCCGCAGGCACGCTGAATTGCTACTCCCAATGGTTGATGCGGTACTCAAAGAAGCGAAAGTTATACTATCAGATTTGGACGCTATAGGTTGTTGCGTCGGGCCGGGAGCCTTCACCGGACTACGTATTGCTATCTCGGTTGCTCAGGGACTCGCTTATGGGGTAGGAATTCCCTGCATTGCTGTCTCCTCGCTAGCGGCGATGGCAACGGAATCATTTTCAATAAATAAGTCACTATGTTGTTTGGTTTCAATCGATGCCAGAATGAGTGAAGTGTATTTTGGCTCTTTTATTCGTGACGAAGGGGATTTAGCATTCGCTAGCACTGACCAAATTGTGGTGAGCCCGTTAAAACTCAGTCTTTCAGACAAAATCACTAAACCATTTTTACCTAATCAGATTAATAATGAAATTTGTACAATCGCGGGAACAGGTTGGAGTGTTTATGACTTCCATTCGAGCATGCGACCCTTAAAAGAATATCAGTGTGAAATTTTGTATCCAAAGGCAGAATTTGTGGTTCAGTTGGCCCTAAGGGACTTCCGATTGAATAAACTCTGTTCTGCGTCGGAATTGAGACCCAGTTATCTAAGAAATAACGTCGCGAAGAAGAAGTCAGAGCAAAAATAAACTATACTCTGACTCTTGCAATAATGACTGAATGGCGTAGGAAGGCTCGTTGAATATTGTATCAACACCACAAGCTTTAATACCGATTGGCACTAGTCGTAATCAGTCGCACACTCCTGTTGCAAGTTCTCTGGTTCAAAAGTCAGGACCTTTAGAAGGTTCATCGCCAAGTATTCCACTAAAGCCTCGCCAAATAGAGCGGATCGCTACTAATAGCCAACAAGAATCGTCTAAATCTAAGCGGCTGTCTTCTCCTTTGGGTCAGTACCAGGATGTTGAATCGCTGCGTAATAGACAGGAGTTAGAGTCGTTAGTAGGTGTTGATATTTATGTCTAAACCGGTTCATAGGTTTAGACATCGATGATTTTGCTATATTTGGATTTAATATAATCGAAAAGATCGTTAACTATATCTGTTCTTATCGTCTCATTCCCAACAAGAAATCACCCATTATTCCAATTTGTCCTTTATCCGTTTTAAACGTTGACTGCGAAACAAGAAGGTTATCGTTCTCATATTCTTGGTGATTGTTAGTAGGGTTAAGACTAAGGGTCGTTATACCTTGTTCGCTTAATGTACGTGTATTTTGCATTCCATACTCATTAAATTTTAATAATAAAATTTGATGAAATAATTGATCTTCTGCGTTTATCTGATGGTCAGAGTTGCTGTCGAGTAATTTTAACGCCGCAAAACCATCTTTTGCACCTTCTTGATCGCCAAAGAGTTCGGTACCGTTGTCAATTACACCATTGTTGTTCTTGTCGATCGCTAGGAAAGCATCTTCGCCAGAAAGATTCGATATAAACTCTAACTCCCCATCGCCATCTAAATCAAATTGAATATCTGAGATAATCGATTCGAATTTGAAACCAGAGAAGTCCAAATCAATAATCAGCGGATCTGATTGTTCCACTGCAGTTACTTCTAAACTTAACTCAAATGAGAAAGAACGCTTGCTTGTAATTTCGAGTGAAAAACTGGATTCGTCACTATTTTGCTTGAAACTAATTGTCTGGGATTCCGAACTGGAATAGTTCAGGTCTAATGAAAATGAGTTTTCATTATTAGAAAAATGAAGCTCGAATGACTCACTAAAACTACTCGTGTATGAATAAGTTACAGAGCTTCCATCAACCGAGTTATCAGATGAATCACTCGCCCCGACTTTCGACATATTGTCGTTGTAACCATCAAATAAACCTTGATCCGTTCTATCGATAGCGCTGAATAATTTGTGAAGTAGCGAGTTTTTAATAGCATGTTTTATCGCGTTGGCGAAATCTTTAGGATCCGCGACGTGTAAGTCACTAACGTCTGCACTTTTATCGATTGTCTCTCTTGGAGAGCTGGTACCGGGATGAACGAGTTCCCTTGATTGAAAATCATCTCTTTCAGGAAAACCTCTGTAGTTAAATGGATTGACTTGCATTGATGTTCTCCTCTTTGGTGTTATGCGATAAATTCGCGCCATAGGTGAGTAGAACAACCCGTTCAACAAGTTAACTAACCTAACTTAATTAGATAACGTGGTTCAAGGACAAACAATATTATATTGCCGCTAAAGATTCCCGTTATATGTGAGGCTATCGACCTCAGTAAAGGCCACTTTAGGATATGTATTTAAATTATATAAAAGCCTTGTTATATGTCGAATAGATATTAGTGCCGGAGGCTTCTCTTATAGAGAAACTCTTTTATTCTACGGAGCTGCGAGTTAATTCGTTCGCGAGCATAAGGATCTTCAGTATGAGCGTTTAGAGCTTGATAATACTGGTTCCTAGCGCCAGATAAGTCTCCAACAGAAAGAAGGTAGTTCGCTTCGCTTTCGTAAACTTCAGCCTTGTGTCCTGATTCTTCTTGTGCTCTTGACAGTAGTTTGAAGAGATGGGGCGCGAAGCTGGTCATATGGATGTTTTCTAATAGAAGTTCCCGAGCTTCCGCTGCATTGTCTGCTGCTAATAGCAATTTTGCATTTGATTCTACCAAAGCGAGGTTACCAGGAATTTTTTCCAATAACTGACGGATGATTAACAGAGAGCGTGAAGGCGTTCTATTTTCGATATCGAGCTCTGCAAGTGCTATTGCAAATGAAGTTTGGTTAGGATGTTTTTTTCTAAGAGCGAGCAGCAAATCTTCAGACTTTTTGAATTCCTTATTTCTCATTAAGAGTATTGAATATCCATAAATCAATTCGTCAGTATCGAATTCGTTTTTTAGAAATCTCTTATTAGCTGAATCCATCATAGTAGGCGTAATTTTTGCTGTTAGCGCTTTAATTTTTTCTTTAATTAATTGATAGGTTGGTTTTTCAATAACAGGTCTTAATGGAAGTTCTGATGCCCTCAATCGTGCGTCCGTGATTCGATTTCTGGAAAGCGGATGAGTCTGTAAAAATTCGAAGTTATTAGAGCGGTAAAGTGAGTTTTCTTGCATTTTTTCAAAGAATGTAATCGCGGCCTTTGGGTCAAACCCGGCACGATGCATCGAATGTATACCAATTCTATCGGCTTCCGATTCATTTGCTCTGGTGTGGTTAATGATTGCTTGTTGTGTCAGGCCCTGAGCGCCTGCCATTGCCGCCATACCAGCATCGCTATTGTTAGATTGAGTTGCGATAAGGATTGCAGCAACAAACGCGGCCAATGATGGTAAGGACAATTGGCTTTGCAACTCGATTCTACGAGCTAAATGTCGTTGAGTAACATGCGCTATTTCATGGCCAATAACGGAAGCAAGTTCGCTTTCGTTATCAGTTTTATTGATTAAACCTGTATGAACGCCAATATATCCGCCGGGTAATGCAAACGCATTGATGCTGTTCTGGTCGATAACAAAGAACGAAAATTTCCGATCAGCAGCTCGAGGGTTATTTTCAACCAACCTAAAACCCAGGTGCTGAATATAATCGTTAACTTCTGCATCATGCATTAGAGGCGCAAAAGCTCTAAGCTGCCTCATGTAAGAATCTCCAACTGATTGTTCTTGAGCTAAGCTGAACACTTGAGATGCACTACTTCCTATATCAGGAAGTTCATTGTTTGCCGCTGATGAAATACAAACACAGGATGAAAAAAACAGAGCTACCAGAATTTTGATGTATTTCATTATCGGACGGATTACCCATGAATTGATGTATTGTTAATTATTGAACGAAGTTACTATTTACAATAGATTACTATCATTCTTGCCAGATTCAACATTAGATTGTATTAGAAGCTCTTAGTTCATAATCTATCACAAATTTTAATGCTTGGTTTGCTATAAAATGCTTTAGACTACACAATTCAACAATAACGGGTAAGTGACTGTTCCGTTTTAGGAAAATTCAAGTTTGTTTCGACTAAATCAGTTAAAGTCTTGGTACTTGAAGATAAGAAATCGAGCGCTTTTGATTGATGGTCACAAGGTTCCTTTGAAAAAATGAAAAATTTAAATTTAAATGTACGAAATCTGCGTTGCCCAATGCCGCTTTTAAAATTAAAACAAGCCCTTAATAGCATAGAGAAGGGCGATATCGTCCACCTAATTGCGACGGATAGGGCCTCTATAAGAGATATCTCTGCGTTTATAAAAATAAGTCGAAATACCTTGAGCTATCAAGAAATAGATAACGAAATACACTTTTGTGTCGTTAAGGGACCGTCGGATATTCAAACGGCTAATAAAAACTAGGAACTAATTATATGATGAATAAGCTGTTTGCTCGCTGGTTTAAACGCAATTTTTCTAACCCACAATCAATTATTCTAGCACTTTTGTTGATTGCTGGATTTCTAGCGATTTATTTTATGGGTGAAATCTTGATGCCCTTTCTAGTCGCTGCAGTCATTGCGTATTTGCTTGAATGGGCGGTGAGTGCACTGGTTAAAAAGAGTATCCCAAGGTTGGTATCGGTCGTTACCGTGTTTATAAGTTTTTGCACAGTGAGTTTGGCTATTATTATCGGAATAATCCCATTACTTGGACACCAGGTTGAATTATTGTTTATCGACTTACCAAACATGGCTGCAAGTATTCAATCTAAATTGTTAGAACTGCCAGAGAAATATCCAGAATTAGTAACAAAAGAGCAATTAGAGTTGGTGATCAATCAATTAGGTTCCGGTTTAGCGAACGTTGGCGATCTACTTGTAAGTATTTCACTGGCTTCGTTTAAGAATATTGTAACCATCTTAATTTACATGATTTTGGTCCCTCTTTTAGTCTTCTTTTTCCTTAAAGACAAAACGCCTATATTGCAGTGGTTGGGCCGATGGGTACCTAGTGAACGAGAGTTGTCGATGAGGGTATGGAATGAAGTTGATATTCAGATCGGAAATTATGTTCGTGGAAAGGTCGTAGAAATATTTATAATTGGTGTCGCTAGTTATATAAGCTTTGTCTTTTTCGGTCTTAATTATGCCGTTTTATTAGGGGTCTTAGTAGGGCTATCGGTGTTAGTGCCTTATATCGGAGCGACCCTAGTGACAATTCCTGTAGCGCTGGTCGGTATTATTCAATTTGGCGTAGGTGATACCTTTTTATATCTTATGGTTACTTATTTTGTAATTCAAGCGCTGGACGGTAATGTTTTAGTGCCGTTGTTGTTTTCTGAAACAAATAATTTACACCCTGTCGCAATCATAGCTGCGGTACTATTTTTCGGTGGGGTATGGGGCTTTTGGGGGGTGTTTTTTGCGATTCCTCTGGCTACATTAGTGGTTGCGGTTATCGAAGCATTTAGCGAGACTAAATCCATCGAATTACCTGATTAGCGCTTATAAAGTTTTAGAAAATAAATCTAGAATGTTAGGTCTGCAGGGCCGTCGATTCGTACTTTACAATAAATTCATTCTAGATCAGTTTTAGATTATTAAGTCTATTGCTGGTTTGTTCTGTCACAAGATAGGCATTGGCGGTATCTGAAATGAGGGTTTGCAGGTTTATCAAAGCAGCATCGCAGGTTTGTTCAAGAGTATATTTCTTTAGATCCAGTGAACAGACACCACCGATTGATGCGCTGATTACTCCAAGCACTCTAGACGTTTTATTTTCAATTTGAAGCGCTTCAACAGACTGCTGAATTCTTATAGAGACTTTTTCTGCACCCATCTTTGAAGATTCAGGTAGCATAATGACGAATCTATTATCCGGAAGCCTGCCGACAAAATCACCTGGGCGGTGTGTCACTGAGGAGAGTGCTCTAGCGACTTGCTGTATCGTTTTACTGGTAATGTCCGATCCATATTTCTCTTCATAAAGGTTAAGTCCATCAATGGTGATAATTAAAATACTAGCCGAATGATTTTGACGAGACAAGATTGACCATTGTAAACTGGCAAGATTTTCAAAATATGTTTTATTGTATACGAGAGTTTGCTCATCATACATTTGTGATTCTTCAGGCGAGTCGAGGGCTTCGCTTAATTGTTGTTGCATAATGATAAATCGTTCCATGACATTCATCTTAGCGGTCAGAACTTTTTCGTGAACTGGTTTTATTAGATAGTCGTCAGCACCTACTTCAAATCCCTTTAAATAATCCTCTAATTTATTTCGCTTGGTTAAAAAGATGATCGGAATCCAATGTTCAGCTAACTCTTCCCTGATGATCGAAACGGTTTCGTATCCATTTAAACCCGGCATCCCAATGTCACAAATAATGAGGTCAGTACCATTTAGCTCGACCATTTGCACTGCAGTTTCACCGTCTTCAGCGATTGTCACCTTATGACCAGCATTAATAATATATTGGCTAATTTCCTTTCGCAGAACGGGGTCGTCTTCTACCAATAAAACCCTCATATCGTCTCTCCTGAGTCGTTAATTTTTTTTGTAATGTTTCCTTAGCTTTAAGAACTCTAGCAGAGGGCGAATGATTTTGCAGACATTTGAGGTTTATAGAATATAATTGGCTTGAGTAAACTGGGTCCTTTAGAGGAATCATACCGTTGGTATGTAATTTATATACCATGGTCACTAGGCGTATGCTCATTTTTTAGTTGGAGCAAACTTAAATGCTTAAGAACCTAATAGCGATAGCTTCCATTAGGTTCTCAATTCGTCGTTATTGTGACTGCTCTAGAATTATCTCTTGGGCGGCTTTTATGCCCTCAGCGACGGCCGTTACAACAAGATCTGCACCTCTCACCATATCGCCACCCGCATATATGCCATTTGCGCTAGTTCGCAAGGAACCGCCGGATTCACTTGGTTTGCTATCAATTGTTTTAATCAGACCTTTATTATCGGTTTCAATGTTGAATTTTGAAAACCAATCGGCAGGACTGGGTTTGAATCCAAAAGCAATTATCACCGCATCACATTCAATGAGTTCTTCGCTATTAGGTATTATTTCTAATTTGCCGGTTGAAGTTGTTTCTGTTCGTGCAACCCTTAACCCAGCGAGTTGAGGACCGTTACTATTTGTCTGAATCTCAACCGGCGAATGATTGAATTTGAATTTAACGCCTTCTTCCTTAGCGTTTTGAACTTCTCTTGGAGAACCTGGCATCGATTCTTGGTCTCTTCTGTAGACGCAACTAACTTCAGATGCGCCTTGGCGTATCGCCGTTCTAACGCAATCCATAGCAGTGTCTCCGCCACCGATCACTACTACCTTTTTGTTGTTTAAATCTTGGTACGGAAAGCCATTCAAGTTAAATTCTTCTAATTGATTGACGTTGCCGACGAGATAGTCCAACGCCTGAATGACATTCTTCGAATTACTACCAGGGATTTCGCCTTGAACGCTAGTGTAAGTTCCCATCGCTAAGAATACGGCACTGGCTTGTTGCTGAATTTCTTCGAAGGCAATATCGACGCCTACATTGGTTTTTAAACGGAATTCAACGCCGATGTCTTCAAGAAATTTTCTGCGTTTTCTGATGACTTCTTTTTCTAGTTTAAAACCAGGTATTCCGAATGTTAATAAGCCACCTATTTCAGGGTATTTGTCATAAACAATGGCTTTAATTCCGTGTCTAGCTAATTGATCCGCACAAGCTAGACCTGCAGGTCCAGCACCGATTATGGCAACCGGTTTCTGACTTGAATCTAAAGGCGGTAAAGTAGGCCGCCACTTCTTTTCTATGGAACGGTCAGTAATGTTCTTTTCTATTGCACCAATAGTTACCGCGCCAAACCCTGTATTAATAGTGCAGGCTTGTTCGCAGAGTCTATCTTGTGGGCACACCCGGCCGCAAATCTCAGGTAACGGGTTGGTCTCGTACATCAGTTCGGCGGCTTGGTCATATTTTTCTCGCGCAACGAATTCTAACCAGTTGGGAATATAGTTGTGTAGTGGACATTTCCATTCACAGTATGGATTGCCACAGTCTAAACAACGAGCTGCTTGATTTGCCGAATGGAACCCCTGGTCGGGCTGGTAAATTTCCTTGAAATCAATCTTTCGAGCTGAGGCAGTTCTTTTGTCTGGCATTTGCCGATCCAGTTCTAAAAAGTTAAGTGGATCTCGCTCTATCTTAATATCATGTGTTATTTTTTCAATTTTCATTTTACGATCCTCAATGGCACTACACCTTGTGGCGTAAACTTAGATGGCGCTGGCTGTAAGGAGTCATCTTCAATATCCTCGCTGGCGCAACTTGCCTTAGGAACAATTAGAATAAAATAGTTGAGGTAATTATCGAAATTCTTAAGGATTTTTTCACCCCAAGGACTTGTTGTTGCAGCGACATGTTGTTCAAGCATGTCTTTTAACTGTTCTATATAGTCGTCGCATTCATTGTCAGAAAAACTAAAACATTCGACATGTTCTGGATTAATGTTTTTCGCTAAAGTTTCTCGTAAATCGAGAATGAACGCGATACCTCCGGTCATGCCCGCAGCAAAATTTTCACCGACAGGGCCAAGTACGAGTACAGCTCCACCTGTCATATATTCGCAGCCATGGTCTCCTACACCTTCAATCACGCTTATAGCGCCAGAGTTTCGAACAGCGAATCTTTCACCAGCCTGACCCGACGCAAATAGTTTTCCACCGGTTGCGCCATATAAACAGGTATTACCTATGATTGCACCGCGGCTGGCTACGTACTGGATGTTTTCAGGAGATTTGACAGTAATCGTTCCCCCTGACATTCCTTTCCCTACATAGTCATTTGCGTCTCCGGTTAATGTCAGTTCCATACCGGGATGGTTCCAAACACCAAAACTTTGTCCCGCAATACCTTTAAAGTTTAATTGTACGTGGTGTTCGATAAGTTTGTTGTTATCGTTGTGTTTGCTTGCAACGGTTGTTAAATATCCGGCCAAACTCGCGCCAACAGAGCGGTCGTAGTTTTTAATGCTATATTCGAGCTTAGATTTCTGACCGTCAGATTCAATTTCTCTGAAATCTTTCAGAATTTGTTGATTCAATTCACCAAGGTCAAACGGTGGATTTTTAATCCCCTGATAGTGAGCTTGACTAGAGTTAGGTCGTTTTGCGGAGTCTAATATGACTTGTAGGTTTAAGTGTTTTTGTTGATCGGACTCACCTTTTATTATCGATAATAAATCTGTCCGGCCGATTAATTGGTTCAAACTACTAACCCCCAATTTAGATAACCACTGGCGTACTTCTATTGCGACGAACTCGAAATAGTTAATTACCTTTTCAGGTAGACCAGTAAAGTGTTCTTGGCGGAGTGTTTCGTTTTGAGTAGCAATACCGGTAGCACAGTTGTTTAAATGACATATACGTAAGAACTTGCAGCCCAACGCAACCATTGGACCGGTTCCAAAACCGAAACTATCAGCGCCTAGTATTGCACCTTTGATAACATCTAAGCCGGTTTTAAGACCGCCGTCTACTTGCAGACATATTTTATCTCTCAAACCATTTTCGACCAGCGCCTGATGAGCTTCACTAAGTCCTAATTCCCACGGTGTACCAGCATATTTTACCGAAGTTAGTGGACTTGCTCCGGTGCCACCGTCGTGACCAGCTATTGTGATCATATCCGCATACGCTTTTGCAACTCCCGCTGCTATTGTACCGACACCGGGCCCGGAGACTAACTTGACTGATATCAGCGCTTTTGGGTTGACTTGTTTTAAATCAAATATTAGTTGCGCAATATCTTCAATTGAATAAATGTCATGATGTGGGGGAGGGGATATCAAAGTGATTCCCGGTGTTGCATTTCTAAGTCTTGCGATTTCAAGTGTGACCTTTGCCCCAGGAAGTTGACCACCTTCACCTGGTTTTGCCCCTTGCGCTATTTTGATTTGTAAAACTTCCGCGCTTCGTAAGTAAGCGGCGTTAACACCAAATCTTCCCGATGCGACTTGTTTGATTTTTGAATTCTTTATGCTGTCGAAACGAGCCGGATCTTCTCCGCCTTCACCACTGTTAGATCGCCCACCGATAGTATTCATCGCAATGGCTAACGCTTCGTGCGCCTCGGGGCTTAATGCACCAATTGACATTCCAGCAGAATCAAAACGAGTTAGAATATTTTTAGTTTCTTCAACTGATTCTAGTTTTAAGGGCTTATCAGTGAGTTTAACTTTCATCAGGTCTCTAAGTGCCGCTACCGGTCGATTGTTAACGACGTCTGCATATTGTTGATAATCTGAATATTCACCACTGAGAACTGCTTTTTGCAGTAAACTGACGACATCGGGATTGTAGGCGTGGTATTCGCCACCATGAACGAACTTCAACTGGCCACTTCGTTTGATTTTCTTAAAAGGCTGCCAAGCGACTTCGGCATTACGTAATGTCTCATTTTGAAGATCTTCAAATGTAGCGCCATTAATTCTCGAGACTATTTTAGGAAAACAGGTCTTGATAATCTTATGGTCTAATCCGACAACTTCAAAAAGCTGAGCGCTGCGATAACTCGCAATGGTAGAAATACCCATTTTGGACAGTATTTTTAATAAGCCCTTATTAATACCTTTTAAGTAATTCTTACGGGCAGCGACAATATCTGTATTTAACTTAGACTCTGTCGATAAGCGGTTAATAATTTGCAATGCTAAGTAGGGCGATATTGCAGTCGCACCAACGCCAATCAAAACAGCGAAATGGTGAGGATCTCGTGCTGTTGCTGTTTCGACAACGATATTAGTTGCACAACGCAATCCTTCTGCGATTAATCTTTGATGAACCGCACCGGTCGCTAGTGCTGCGTGAACAGGAATTTTATCTTTATCAATGTCTCGATCAGTTAATTGTAAGATTACACACCCGTCTTTAACTAACCTTATAGCCTCATCGGTGATTGACTGAATGGCTTGTTCTAAGCCCAGCTCTTTTGAATAATTAAGCGAGATTGATTGAAACTGGTAGTATTCTTGATCTAATTCTTTCAGCTGTTTTAATTTTGCATAATTTAAAACTGGCTTACCAATAATAGCTCTGTAAGCAAGGCCATTGGTTTCTTGGAACACGTTGTGCTCTCGTCCGAAACAAGTTTCCAGAGACATTACTGAGGTTTCTCTAAGCGGGTCGATCGGCGGATTAGTCACCTGAGCAAACTGTTGGCGGAAGTAATCAAAGAGGTTTCGTTGTTGGGTTGAGAGTACAGCCATGGGGGTATCATCACCCATCGAGCTAGTGGGTTCCTGGCTATCATTTGCGATAACGCGGATCACTTGTTCGCATTCCTCTAAAGATACGTTAAAGAGCTTTTCAAAAACGGGTAAATTCTTGATGTTCTCGTTGATATAGTCCTCAGCCGCTTGTTTTTCTAAACGAGGGTTGCTCCTGAGTCTGATCGTGTTTTCTCTCAGCCATTCTAAATAAGGATGACGGCTCTTAAGTTTGTCGTCTATCTTATTGGTTCGCCAAACTCTACCTGTACTCACATCTGCAGCAAGCATTTCACCGGGACCGACCCGATCTTTTTCAATGACGTCTTCTTCGTTGTAATCCCAGACACCGACTTCCGAAGCAACCGTTAGGATTCTGTCTTTAGTGATCACGTAACGGGCAGGTCTAAGTCCATTTCGATCTAAGGTACAAGCGATTTGCGTCCCATTGCTCATAACGATGCCAGCAGGACCATCCCAAGGTTCCATATGCATGGAGTTAAATTCATAAAACGCTTTTAATTCGGGATCCATGTTCTTACGATTTGCCCACGCAGGTGGTACCAGTAAGCGTAGCGCCCTAAAAATGTCCATACCACCGGCGAGCATTACTTCAAGCATATTATCGAGCGAAGAAGAATCAGAGCCTGACTGATTAACAAGACTTTTAAGATTTCCCAGATCGGGCAATAGTGGACTGTAAAAGGTTGATTGCCTCGCGGTTGCCCAATTTCTATTTCCGGAAATAGTGTTGATTTCTCCATTGTGGGCAAGGAATCGAAAAGGTTGCGCATATTTCCATAGTGGCGCGGTATTAGTAGAAAACCGTTGATGAAATAAAATAATGGCTGTTTCTAATTTGTCATTGCTAAGATCCAAATAAAAACGGTCAAGGTATTTTGGCATAACAAGTGCCTTGTAGACGATAACCATGCATGAGAGCGACGATACATAATAATCTTCGTCATTCTTGATCTTGTCGGCGGCTCTTCTGCGCGCTATAAATAATCGACGCTCGAGATCTTCCTTGGTCCACGCTGGTGGAGCGTTGACAAATACCTGTTCAATAGTTGGCATTGACTCTATGGCTATCTTCCCACAGACTTCCTGATCGACAGGCACATTTCTCCAACCGAGCACTGTTAGCGTCTCTTTCAGTAGTTCTTGTTCGAGAGTTTGCTTCGCGAGTTTTGCTTTTATAGGATCCTTACTGAGGAATATCTGTCCAATACCGAATCTTTCACCGAGTGGGAAATTAAGATCCGCAGCAACGGACTTAAAAAAATCAGTGGGTAGTTGGATTAGAAGTCCACAACCGTCACCTGTTTTACCATCAGATGAAATCGCGCCACGGTGAGTCATCCGAGTCAATGCTGTAATCGCAGTCTTCAGTAATTGATGGCTCTGCTTTCCATCGAGATGGGCGATTAAACCGAATCCGCAGTTATCTTTAGCTTGTGAAGAGTGATAAAGACTCATCTATTACCTCATAATCGATTAATAGCAGTGGAGGCGTAGATAGTTATATTTTTTGTAATCCTCGATTGCAGTATAGTCAGTATGATAACGCTACTGACCCTTGTTTAGCCAATAACTATTATTAATAAGCTTATGTGGTTATAAGTTAAACAAGTCTTGTATTTTCAATCAGTTACAGTGGTATAGAAAAGGCAATCTTTGGTTGCAATTTCAGCTACTGCTGTGGCCATAAATAACTGCATTTCTATTCGACTAAAAATGCATCCATTTCTATTTTCGAATAACTCGTCGATGCGATTAATTCCTTGATCATCTAGAGCACAGAATGAAAAGGCTGTATCTGGTTTGCACCAGCCGATAAATTCTTCTTTAACAGTCGGTTTTCGATTAAGAATCTCTATATCTGCACGCAGGGTAATATCGGTTGTGGTTAAACGGTGAGTTGAAAAACCGACAGACGCATCTTCCGTTAATTCGATTCTAACTGGATGACGTAATACATTAACTTTATTTGCCACTTTATTGAAGAGTTCTTGCTGATCAAAATATTTATATAGACCTTCGCTTGCAACTCTATGTGACTCGTTTTCATCCGATCCGCCACATTCGATTGTAACGATAGGGGCTCCAAAGGACTGCTCCATAATGGCGCCAACATTCAATTGAGTTAGAATGAGGCGTTCTGTAAAAAGACTCGCTAAATCTAAGTGTTGTGGACTCTCTGACACGCTAACACAAAATGCAGAGCTGGCACCTGAAGTATTATGTAAATCTACAATAGCCTCGGGTACAACTTCGTTAACGAGTGTAGTGATATTTCGAGCTCGCACCCTTACTTCAGAGTTTGAATGGTCAGCGTGCTGGAAAAAACGATTTAGATCTGCACTGTGTTGGATATAGCGATTGGTAAAAAATGGTTTAGTCTTCGCCGCTTCAGGGTTGCAAAAAATGAGGCGTATATTTGTCGCCGGTATGTGATCGCTCTTTAGCCACAGGTGGCATGCGATAAGCCCTGAAGGTTCATTACCATGAATCAAAGTGGTAACAACTCGCCAATGGTTACTGTGACCAGCGATGTCTATGACAGTTAACCCATCAAGCGACCTTAGAAATCCTAGTAAAGTGTCTGGAATTATTTTTCTGTAAGCATTGTCATAATAGGTGATTTCAGGATTCAAAAAGCTCATTTCCAACATCTATCCCATTCACTGATTGGTTGCCCACCCATTTGATTCACAAAATAACGATTAAGCATTTCTGCACACGCATCATGTTTGGATAGATTTTTTCTAAGGTGTCGAAAAGTTTCTTTTTTCCAGCTTGCGCCGTTAATATTTTTAGATAAGCGTCGGTGAATAATGTTCAAAAATTTATCTCGTTCCGACAGTTCAACGTTCAGTTGACTGAGACCATCATTTGCGACCAATAGCATGTCGTCGATTACATTTCTGATTGGTACTTCTACCGGTTTATTTTGATAATTTTGTGGCCACAAAATCGTAGCGTTCAAGCCGTTTTTTGCCGCTCTATAAAAATTATATTCGGCAAAACGAAACGGGATCCTAGACATGTACTCGTCAATCTTTTCCTCTAAGCCTACAGCCATACCGATAGAAAACGCAGCGTTTGCGGCCATGTCTAATGCGGTTGGTCCTGCAGGTAGCGCTCTAAATTCAATTCTTAAATGTCCATTACCTTTATTACAGTAAACCGCGCGATTCCAAGGCCACGTTGTCCCCATGTGGAGATTAAGTTCGGCCAATTCTGGAAGTTGATGTTCAGTATGAGATGTTTCGAATATTTCTGGAAAAATTGGTTGATAGAGATTGACGGTTTCTGAGAATAACTCCCAACCACTTTTTCTTACCCATCCGTGTCCAAACGTAACACGGGAAGGTTGACGCCAGCCAGTAGCGTCTGCCATTCGATTATCGATAGATTGTTTAAATAATACGACTCTGGTTTCATCCCATAAACATTTTTCTAAAAGCATTCCTGAGTTCGCGGAAACACCGAGCGCCATTGGAAGTGTTAATTGAGCTGCATTGAAAGTATTTGCGAATTTTTCTTTTTCCGTCATTAGATGGACTTGAAAAGAGGTATTCGCACCTTCAACACAAACTTCTGAGGTTGTGAAGTCTACCGATTCATCGCCTTCGATTTTAATATGAAAGGGTTCGCCTCTTTGTTTGAGTAACTCCCTTGCAAGGGTGCGATATCGACTGAGATCGGTCATGTTTTCATGACGGAGATCAGATTGCCTGAGAGTTGGCAATATCCCAACGGCTAGTGGTCTTGTTTTCAGATCGGCTGCGACATTCCAAAGATAATTAAACTTCTGCAACATCTCTTTGGTTAGACTGCTAAAAGGACTCCCAGAGGCTTTCACAGGAGAGAGGTTGAGTTCCAAGTTGAACTTGTTCATTTCAGTTTGAAATTGCTGATCATTTAGGCGGTCCAACAATTCCATGCTTACGGGGCTTACATTCCCATCTTCACCCATTAAATAGAGTTCAAGTTCCGCACCAATCTGCAGCTCTTCTTTACCAAAATCGGGGGATTCAATTAATTTTTTTAGGATATCGGCTTGGTCATGAATACGGCGATTAAATTTTTCATAATCCTTTGCTGAATACTCGCGGTCACAGACATCTCTCCCCATAAAGTTTACTCTTTTAGTTGTTGTAGTTGATTAATATACCAAATTTTCCTTAAAAGGACAGTCTGAATCGTCGTCACCCTTATCAGTTACACCATACCCTGATTTGTATCCCGACCTTTTGCACAGATGATTTCATGAACGTTTAAAATCAACTAATCAGAAACTACGGATGTCAATAACGGGTAAAGTAGTCTGTGTTTTTACAAATTTTCTGATGCAAAATCAGCAAGCCGTGATCGTTCTCCTCTTTTTAGTTTTATATGTCCTCCAAATTTCCAATCTTTAAAATGGTTGACTACAAAGGTTATACCAGAACTTGATTCTGTTAAGTAAGGGGTGTCTATTTGAGCGACGTTACCGAGGCAGACAATTTTCGTACCTGGACCAGCGCGAGTGATAAGAGTTTTCATTTGTTTCGGCGTTAAGTTTTGTGCTTCATCAATAATAACGAATTTATTGATGAATGTTCGCCCTCGCATAAAGTTCATGGACCTTATTTTTAGCCATTTTTGTAAAATATCTTGGGTTGCTTGGCGGCCCCAATCATCGTTAGATTGAGCCGGTGATAGTACTTCGAGGTTGTCTGTAAAGGCTCCCATCCATGGATTCATTTTCTCTTCCTCTGTGCCGGGTAAAAAACCAATATCTTCACCGACAGGTATCGTCACTCGCGTCACTATAATTTCATTATAACGCTTAGTTTCTATTGTTTGTTCTAGTGCCGCTGCAAGTGCTAACAGAGTTTTCCCTGTGCCCGCTAGCCCTTGTAACGTGACGAAGTCAATCGTAGGGTCCATCAACAAATTAAGGGCGTAGCTTTGTTCTAAATTTCGTGCGGTAATACTCCAGACGTTATTGTTTGGGACTTTGAAATCTGTCGTTAGCTCAATAGTTGCGTGATCGTCATTAACTTCTCTAACTATCGCACTAAAGCCTGAATCATCATTAATATGAATAAACTGATTTACATTCCAGCTACTTGTTAATGGGCCTTTCAGGGTATAAAACGTTCGTCCTTCTTCTTTCCAAGATTGCATGTCTTTGTTGTGACTGTCCCAAAAATCGTCGGGCAACTCGGTTTGACCAGTGAACAAATTCTCAAGGTCATCTAATACTTGGTCGTTGAAATAGTCTTCGGAATGTACGCCTAAAACCTTGGCTTTTATTCTTAGATTAATATCTTTGGAGACTAAGGTAACTAGTTTACTAGGATGTTCTTTCTGTAAACCGAGGGAGATGCTGACAATCGTATTATCAACCTTACTAGAAACTAATCCACTGGGTAGAACACTGGCGTCGAATTCAGCAAATTGAAAAAATAATCGACCGTTAATTCTTTCTTCGACAGGAGAGTAAGGTGAATTTCCAATGGGGATCCCTTGTTTGATGATGTTGGTTGACGCAGAGTTCATCAACTGGTCAAAGTATCGGCTTACTTGGCGTACATTCCGAGCGACTTCAGAAAGTCCTTTTTTTCCGTTATCTAATTCTTCCAATACGACCATTGGAATGTAAACATCATGTTCTGCAAATCGAAAAATTGAAGTAGGGTCGTGCATCAGAACATTGGTATCTAAAACAAATAACCTTGATTTATCCGTCACATTATTAGTCATATTACATCTCTTTCATAGTTTGCGAAATTGAATAACTATTACAAATTGAACGTGATTTTTACTTTTTTGTCGTGGATATAGTTGGAGTCTTTAGTACTGTTATATGGAATTGACGGCTTCTAAAACGAGTTCTACGTGTCCTTTAACTCTAATCTTGCGCCATTCTTCGATGAGTATCCCTTTCTTATTGAATAAAAAGGTACTTCGTTCGATTCCCATATATTCTTTACCGTAAAGCTTCTTTAATTTGATCACATCGAATGCTTTGCATAGTGCTTCATCTGGATCGGATACTAATTCAAAAGGGAATTCTTGTCTTTCTTTAAAACGTTCATGCGATTTTATCGAATCACGTGACACACCAAAAATTACCGTATCGAGAGCGCTAAATTCGTGAATTAAATCTCTAAAATTCTGACCTTCTGTAGTACAATCAGAAGTGCTATCTTTAGGGTAAAAATAAACGACGATATTTTTGTTTTTAATCTCTGAGAGAGTAATTTTCTGGTCTGAGGTTGCTTCAACTTCTAAGGATGGAATTTTGTCACCGAGTTTCATTTTAAATTACCTTACTTTGTTTTGTGGGATTATCGTTTTATAAGATTAAATCTGATTGATGATCAGATTAGTTTATAACAAAACGACTACTATTGAGTAATGGGCTCAAATGAAGCGTCCAAATTATGTTTTTCACAAAACAATACGAAAGATTCTCTAAGTTGGGCGATGGCGGTACTTATTGGAACGCTTACGGTTAACTTAATCTCCGCAATCGGCGAGCCTGTTTGTTTTGAAGCGAACGTATCGCAGCTTAATTGTTCGATATTAACATTTTCTTGTGCGAAAAATGTGGTGATAGTGTTAGCAATCCCCTGATTATCGGAAGCAAAGAATTTGACTCGATAGGGAAGTCGTTCGTCTCGAAGCGGCATTGGATCGGTACGTTGTAACATCGTGGTCATGCCCATAGAGTGAGCTTTAGTTGGTAGAACATGTTCTAGTTTCGCTAACGAATTCCATTCGCCAGACGCCATTAAAACAAGGCTAAAGGTATTGCCCATGGTCTTCATTTTGCTTTCTAGTATATTACAGCCACAGTAAGTGACCAAATCGGTGATTTCGTTTGCGATTCCAGTCCGATTGGGAGCGATCGCTGAGATAACTACAAGGTTCTGCATCGAATACGTCTAGATTCCTAATTAGAGAGCCATAGTGCCTACAATGTTTCGAGTACTCAGTATAAGTGCTTTTTGCAGCTTGGGTAAATAGAGAATGACTAAGATAAGCTGCCTTTTAGTTAATTAGTTTTAACTCGTGGAGTGTTTTTTAATCAATTAAAAGGCTAGTCTGATAAGGGGAGATGTTTTTGTTGAATTCTAAGTGCTAAACAATCTCGCCAACTTTTAATATTTTTAATGCGTTAGTACCACCAAGTTTGCCCATATGATCACCTTTGGTTAGTAAAACAAGATCACCGTCTTTTAGCGAAAGTTCATCCCTAACTTTTTCAATTGCAAGTCGGTTTACATCCTTTCTTTCTAAAACAGTAGGGTCGAAGCTAATGGCTTCTACGCCTCGATAAAGGGCCATTTTTCGTTTAGTGGTCTCTAATCGTGTGAGCGCGATTATTGGAATGCCACTTCTAATTCGTGACATAATTAGAGGAGTCGACCCTGATTCTGTTAGGCAGGCAATGCCTTTAATGCCGTCTAAATGGTTTGCAACAAACATACTTGCCATCGCAATAGCTTCGTCAACGTGATCCCATTGCAATTCGACTCGATGTCCTGAAATCTTGTTGGTTTTTTCTTTTTCAGCACCGATACAGACTCGAGATACCGCTTCAACCACTTTAACAGGGTGCTTACCCATTGCGGTTTCACCAGATAGCATCACAGCGTCAGAACCGTCTAAAACAGCGTTCGCAACGTCGAACACTTCCGCTCGAGTTGGGATCGCATTTTCGATCATAGATTCCATCATCTGGGTTGCGGTGATAACTGCTCGGTCGAGTGAACGAGCACGTTGGATAATCTTCTTTTGTACGCCAACTAATTCCGCATCGCCTATCTCAACTCCAAGGTCACCACGAGCGACCATTACTGCGGATGAAGCGATGATGATATCGTCGAGTATTTTGTCGTCAGCCACTGTTTCTGCTCTTTCTATTTTTGCGACCATTCCACAATGACATCCGGCTTCTATCGCCAATTTTTGAGCGAGCTTAATATCATCTGCTGAGCGAGGAAATGAAACAGCCAGATAGTCTACTTCCATTAGTGCCGCGGTCTTTATATCTTGTATGTCTTTTTCTGTTAGCGCTGGTGCCGAAAGTCCACCGCCTTTTCGGTTAATTCCCTTGTTGTTGGACAAAGCGCCGCCAATGATGACTTCGGTTTGGATTTGTTGGCCTTCAATTCCTGTTATTTCTAATTCGAGTCGGCCATCGTCCAGCAATAAAATGTCGCCGACTTGGCAGTCTTTAGGTAGTTCTTTGTAGTCAATACCAACTTTGCTTTCATCGCCTTCATTTATGTCGAGATCAGCATCGAGCAAGAATTGGGCTCCTGCTTGGAGTTTGACCTTACCTTCTTTGAATCGAGCTATGCGTATCTTGGGTCCTTGTAAATCGCCGAGTATAGCAACATTGGCACCCAATTCTTTAGCAACACTTCTTACTAACTTGGCCCTTTCAATGTGATCCTCCGCACTGCCATGTGAGAAATTCATTCGAACAACATTAGCGCCTGCCTTAATGAGTGCTTCTAGCGATTGCTTATCATTTGTAGCTGGTCCAAGTGTGGTTACTATTTTTGTTCTACGTAACACAGAGTTACTCCATTGTTGTTGTTTGGTAGTAGTGAATTGGCTATTTGAATTGCTGATTATAAGGTATTTTATACTTAACATGATGAAACATAGAAAGATTTATTTGATATAGAGCTTGAATTCGCAGTGGGTGGTCCCAACTATCATTACCATCATAAATTAGGCATATGATTGGTGTGAAACAAATGAAACACCGATATAACCTGCTTCGTAAATTCAATTAGAGAAAATAGGAGACCGGCCAAATGACCGATGTCGCTAGTAAAGAGACTCACAGTTTTCAGACAGAAGTTAAACAACTTCTAAATTTGATGGTTCACTCTTTGTACAGTAATAAGGAAATTTTTGTTCGAGAATTGGTTTCAAATGCGGCAGATGCTGCGGACAAATTGAGATTTGAAGCTTTATCCAATAACAACTACTACGAAAATGATAGTGAACTTAAAATCAGAATTACTGCTGATAAAGAAGCCGGAACATTAACAATCAGCGACAATGGTATTGGCATGAATAAGGAAGAAGTCATGCAAAACTTGGGCACAATAGCGCGTTCAGGAACTTCTGAATTCATCGAACAGATGTCTAAAGAGCAAAAAGCGGATAGTAATTTGATTGGTCAATTTGGTGTTGGGTTTTATTCATCATTTATTGTTGCAGATGAGGTTGAAGTAAGAACTCGTCGAGCCGGTGATAGTGCTACGGACGGAGTCAGTTGGATTTCCAAAGGAGATGGCGAGTTTAGTATAGAAGCAATTGACAAATCCGAGCGCGGCACTGAAATTATCATGACATTAAAAGATGACGAGAAAGAGTTTCTAGAGCCTTGGCGTATTAGATCGATCATTAGTAAGTACTCTGACCATGTTTCTTTGCCTGTTGAAATGGAAAAAATGGAAGCTCCTGCAATGCCGGGTGAAGAAGAAAAGGCAGAAGAAGATGAAGTAGTTGTTCCAGAGTTTGAAGTAATCAATAAAGCGACAGCCCTGTGGACCCGCGCAAAATCCGATGTTAGCGAGGAAGAGTATAAAGAGTTTTATAAACATATTTCTCACGACTTTAATGAGCCTCTTAGCTGGGCGCATAATAAAGTCGAAGGCAAGCTGGAATACACGAGTCTTCTGTTTTTGCCGAAAAAAGCACCGATGGATTTGTGGAATAGAGACAAACCACGGGGTGTTAAGCTCTACGTTCAGCGGGTTTTTATTATGGACGATGCTGAACAATTCTTACCTGTTTATCTTAGAATGGTACGCGGAGTACTCGATTCGAATGATTTGCCACTTAACGTTTCGAGAGAGATTCTGCAAGATAAAAGCGCTACGCAAAGCTTACGTAACGCTTGTGTTAAGCGTGTTTTGGGCATGTTAGAGAAACTGGCGAAGAATGACAAAGAGGCATATCAGTCTTTTTGGGATGAATTTGGTTCAGTACTTAAGGAAGGATTAGCGGAAGATTTTGCCAATAAAGAAAAAGTCGCAGGGTTGCTTCGATTTGCTTCGAGTAATAACGAAGATGCGTCTCAAAATGTATCCCTTTCTGATTACATTTCTAGGATGAAGCCAGAACAAGATAAAATCTATTTCCTCGTTGCTGACAACTATGCTACGGCTAAGAATAGTCCTCACTTAGAAGTTTATAAGAAAAAAGGAATTGAAGTATTATTACTTAGTGACCGAGTTGACGAATGGGCGTTGGGTCACTTGTCTGAGTTTGGAGATAAGAAACTTCAGGCGATTACTCAAGGAGACTTAGATTTAGGCGGTTTGGAATCTGAAGAAGATAAGCAGGCTGTAGAGAAAGCCACCGAAGTTAATTCCGATTTAATCGCTAGAATTAAAACACTGCTTACTGACAAAGTAGAAGATGTTAAGGTATCTGGCAGGTTAGAGGAGTCTCCAGCGTGTGTTGTTTCTAACGATGGTGGAATGAGTCTTCAAATGGCGAGAATGATGAAGGCGGCAGGGCAGCCAGCACCTGAAATGAAACCTGTATTCGAAATCAACGTAGATCACCCGCTTGTGAAGCAATTAACTAAAGATTTGTCTGATGAAGACTTTAGTGACTGGGTAGAATTGTTATTTGATCAAGCAGTGTTATCTGATAGCGGTCAACTTGACGACCCTTCAGCGTTTACTAAGCGACTTAATCGTTTGTTGTTGAAATAGCAATTGAGATGCAAAAAAAGGAGCGATACGCTCCTTTTTTTATGCCTGCACTTATACGATTCTTATCTTTAGTTCTTATGAATAACTGAATGTAAAACCAAATCGTATTCAAAGTAAACTGTATATTCTTGATATACCCATTTACTAATTGGGGGAGCTCCGACCGAAGAAATCCTTTGAACAGGCTCTCCATACATAGATTCTACGCTCGCCTTATCCAGACCATTCCGAGGCGTCTCTACATTATGACTACCCTGTTGTGATATCGGCATTGGTAGTGTTTCGGCAACCGTTATCGCTCCAAAGGGAAAGGTAGCTAGTATGCTCGAGATAACGAGTGATTTAGTCGTTATTTTAAATTTGCTTGCTCGGTATTTCATTGTATTACTCCTGATATTTGGGCCAGTATATTTGAGTATATATCACTTTAAATAACATTGGTATCCTATTGATATTAAATGTTATTTTTATAGTTATGCTTGTTTGTCTAAGCGAAGTTGTTTAGATTGACGTTTAAATACATGACGAATAACTGCATCTCTGTCTGCTTCTTGTATATCGGTAAATGATATAGCTAGCTCAAATTCTTCTGCGTGTTCTAGTTTTCTGCAATCGACAACAGTCCCATAAGCGGTCAAATTGTAATATTCTGGAACTAGAACCAAATCAAGTTTTAGTTTCTGGTCAATCGGTTCGGATTTCTCAGATCGGAACCTTATGCCACCACCACTGAGGTCAACTTCTAGAAGCTCGCTATATTCAACCCCAAGTGTCTTGACTAAGTACTTGGTGATTTCAATAATTTTAGTATCCAAACTTTCGAGATAGTTTTTAGTCTTTGAGTCGAGAGATGGTAATTTCTTACTATAGTTTTCGTTCTCTTCGAGAATCGAGTTTAGTTCTTTGAGCAAATGCATGGAGCGAAGGGATTTAGCATCAATTTCTTTAGGTGCTTGTTCTAACTCATCCGTTCCATCGTCATATAATTCGTAGCTCATAAACAACGAGTTCTTGATTCTAAAATATTGTCTTCGTTCGTCTGAAGTTTTTTCGTCAGGTAAATCCACTCAGTGTACCTTTTATGTAAAGTCTTTAATATTTATAGCATAGAATTAGACATTTAAAGGTACTATTACGTCGGCAGTCAAATCTTTTAACAACAATTGTGAATTTGGTTGCTCTAATCGATAAAAGCGTTTCTTACAATCCATCAAGTTGGTAGAATCCATCGTTTAAATTTCTAGAGATAACAATAGTTTGGGCACATAAAGTGTGTTTAGAGGAAATTCTATGAAGAAATCAATTCCACTAATGATCGGTCTACGTTACACGAGGGCAAAGAAGGAGAATCACTTTATTTCCTTTATATCCTTGGTAAGCATGCTCGGAATCGCGTTGGGCATTATCGTTTTGATAACCGTTATGTCGGTCATGAATGGATTTGAGGCTGAATTGCGGGAGAGAATTCTCGGTATGGTGCCTCATATTGTCGTTGGAGACCGAGGCGATGGCATTGATGACTGGCAAAGTCTAGAACAGGAAGTGCTTAAGCATCCCGATGTAGTCGCTGCTGCGCCGTTCATCGATGCACAAGCAATGTTCAGACACCGTGGATATACTAAATATGGGCTCCTACAGGGCGTAATACCAAGTAAAGAGGCAGAAGTATCCATTGTGGATGATTACATGGTAGCTGGTAGCTTAGATTCTTTAAAACCGGGTGAATATGGGATTATTCTCGGAATAAGTATGGCTGGTAGCCTCGGAATTAGTTTAAACGACAAAGTGACACTGTTACTCGCTGATGGCGCGACTGTATCGCCAGCGGGGATCTCACCAAGGTATAAACGGTTTACCGTAGTAGGTTTATTCGAAGTCAAATCCGAGCTTGACGGAATGTTGGCGCTAGTTCATATCAAAGATGCAGCAGCCTTAACGCGGAAGGGCAACAAAGTCTCTAACTTACGCGTGACAACTAACAATGTGCTCAATGCTGCGTTTACAGCATTTGATTTAAGAGAGCGTGTCGATGACCGCTATTTTGTCTCAGATTGGAATTATACTCACGGTACTTTGTTTAAAGCTGTGCAAATGGAAAAGAAAATGATGTTTATTTTGCTAGCATTCATAATAGCGGTAGCCGCTTTTAACATTGTTAGCACGTTAGTGATGGTGGTGACTGATAAACAGTCAGATATCGCTATTTTAAGAACATTAGGTGCGTCACCTTCGACTATTATGAAGATATTTGTAGTTCAGGGCAGTCTAAATGGTGTGATTGGAACGATCTTCGGAGTGATCGGTGGAGTCGTTCTGGCGAGTAATTTAGCGGCCGTAGTTGCTTATATTGAGAACTTATTCGGCGTCCAAGTTTTGCCTGGAGATGTCTACTTTATTGGTTTTCTACCATCAGAACTAAAATGGTCAGATGTATGGGATATCTCTCTTGCGGCACTTCTTATGAGCACCCTGGCGACGCTATACCCAGCTTGGAAAGCATCCAAAACTAAACCGGCGGAGGCTCTTCGATATGAGTAATTCAAACAGTAGTAATTCAACTAGCATATTGAAAGCGTCTAACCTTCATAAAACGTTTCAGGATGGACAAAGAGAAGTAGAAGTATTGACGGGAGTTGATATATGCATCGAACCAGCAGAAATGGTTGCGATAGTTGGAACGTCAGGTTCTGGAAAAAGCACTCTTCTTCATGTGTTAGGTGGGTTAGATTCGCCCGACAATGGTGAGGTGTTTGTCGATGGTCAAAATATACACGAACTTTCAATTAAGAAACAGGGGATACTTCGTAATCAGAAATTAGGTTTTGTCTATCAGTTCCATCATCTATTGGTTGAATTTAGCGCACTCGAAAATGTAATGATCCCATTAATTATCGGTGGAGAAGGAGAGAGCAAGGCTAGACAGCTCGCCGAAGCGATCATTCGAAAAGTAGGGTTAATCGATCGAAAAACACATAATCCTTCAGAATTAAGTGGAGGAGAACGTCAACGGATAGCCATCGCCAGAGCAATGGTGACTCGCCCTGCCTGTATTTTGGCCGATGAACCCACCGGGAACCTAGACCATAAAACGGCTCAGTCTGTGAACGATTTAATGTTTGAGCTAAATAGAGAGGAGGGCACTAGTTTTTTGCTCGTGTCCCATGATTTAGCACTAGCAAATTCCATGCAAAAAAGGTACGAGTTGCTAGACGGAAGACTCCAAGAAAGTAATAAATAGATTAAAACTAAAATAACTAAAAATAGCTTTTGACAAGACCATTGTGCGTCTATAGAATAGCGCGCTCTTGAGGTGAGAGACCAATCTATTGGTTACTTTTCTTTAGAGTTAAAGTCTTAAGTCCCCTTCGTCTAGAGGCCTAGGACACCGCCCTTTCACGGCGGTAACAGGGGTTCGAACCCCCTAGGGGACGCCATATTAAAAAGCCCGATT
>JAHRVB010000161.1 GCA_019090895.1 Kangiellaceae bacterium | reverse complement strand
TCAGTCGAAACGACTCCATCTCGAAAAGTAAAAGTTCCCTTTATAGAATCATAAAAGAAACCCTTTTTATAAACATCTTTAAAATCGAAAGTTAGTTTTCTAATAATAGATTGAAGATTAAAGAGTGAAAATAATCGACCACTGCCATCGCTAATTTCGCTTAAGTAGCCTTTTCCTAATGAAAGTTGTAAATCACCATCCAGATCGGTGTAATCGATGTCCCATGGTGCTCCTTGCCACCAAATATTAGCGTACAAGCGACCCGGGCTATCCTCAACGGTCGCATCAATCGACCAATTATCTAACAGCTTGCCGACGTTGTTAGTTTCTAAGTCAATACCAATATTTGATTCCGTAAGTGAGTCAATTGTTTCTACCCAATAACCTGATATCGTTAAATCATGTTGACTACCATTCCGAACCGTACCGCCCAAAGTTAAACCATTAGGGGTACTTTTTATTTCCGCCAATACCTCACCATAATCAACACCATTAATTTGACACGTAACGCATTTAATATCCATAGAATGCAAATCCAATGGCGATAATTGGAAAGTTTCCATACTCTGTTCTACTTTAGCATCTATTGTTTGGTCAATGAGGTTTAAACTTAAATATTCTAGATCTATTTGCCACGGTAAATATTCGTTTAATACAAACGTTCCTTGAATCTCTGAATTGTTCAACTCAAAATTCCATGGCTGTTCTTTGTATTTATTTAGCGTTATTTTACTATTATTCAATACTGCAATTTTTGTTTCCAGTTCTTCAACATCTAATTCTATTGATTCAAAAAACAAATCAAATTCAGATTCTCCTTGAGTAAGATCACTTGAATTATCAAGCGAGTTGACGAATTTCAACCATTCCGCTAAATCCGCCTTAATTAATTTACCCTTAACTCTCACTCCCGGAATTTGTGCAGTAGACTTAGTAAGATCTTGATTGATAAAAAAATCACCGCCATAGGTCAAAGCGGTATCTGTATCCACTCCAGACTGAGCGGTAGATTCTCGCCAAAACCAAGAACCTTTAACGTTACTTAAGTTTAGTTCGCCTGTCGAAGTCTCATCAATATCCAATGTCAAAAACGTCTCCGATATGGCATCAGCTTTTTTACCAAACTCTCCAGGAAAAAGAAGTTCCATTCCATATAAGTCTGATTGAAAAAACACCCTCGTGGCTTCAGGCTTATCATTAGGCGAAAATCGAATCAATGATGTAAACGCTGCTTCCCCTTCAAAAAAGGGTTCCCATTTATCGCCTATAAAGTGAGTAATACCATGAGCAGGAATGATACCTTTCGCATCAATTTCCAAAATCGAATCCTGTTTCCCAGAACTGCCATTAAGGACCACATCTATTTTTTGTTCGAGATAATTTAATGTCAACTCACTTCGTGTGATTCCCGACTGGTCATAATTAACCTCCCCCTTTAAATTATCAATATTCAATATGGGTGTCTTCAATACAGAATCAGTCTCAAACAACTGGGTCATGCCTTTTAATTTAATTTCTGCGTCATCGTCGAGACCTACGCTAATTCTTATATTGGTTCTGGAATTTCCGGTATAATCTAGATCAGAAATCGCATTATAAATATCTTTCATAGGAGTATTTTCTAAGAAATCCCTACCAGAATTATTAGTACTCGAAACATCCAACTTGAGCTCTAATAACGGGATATCTAAAGACAGGTCTTCTATTATGGCTTGAGCGAAATTGATATCGTTATTTATAGAAACTCCCTTAGAAGACGATATATCCATAGTATTACCTTCGAACCTTAACTTAGCATTCAAATGTGAAGCCAACGGCCAATCAGGTAAATATTGATAAGTCGCATCCTTAAGTTCTCCTAGTGTTATAAATACACCTTCATTCTCTGCAAACGGGAAACTTGAAATAGGTCCCCTAACGGTGCTTTTCACGAGCGACAAGTTACCCGACTTAATACTCTCATCCAAATAAGAAACTAAATCGTTAGTCATTATTGCGGCAGGGAGATAAAGTGATTTATTAGTCGCATTAACATTAGTTAGCTCTGTGTAAAGAGATAATGTAGGTTGTTCATCCTGATAAAAAAAGCTGCCTCTTGCCTGAAGGTCCAAGTCTTGATTCGACAAGGAAAGACGATTAAATAATATCCTATACGTGTCAGTAGTATCTTTTTCCCATTCGATTTGGGCGGCTAGTTTATCTACTTGGATGGTGTGTCTAAATATCTGACCAAATTGAATATCGGTTTTGCTAGCTTTAAGGTCTAATATCCCTGCATTCTCCGACAAGTTAATAGTCCCGTCAACACCCGCAAGAGCTGGAATATTATTCCACCCAGACAAGTTAAGCTCAGAGAAACTCAGTTGAATATCTATTGGCTGCCACTTTCCAGAGAGCTTAGACAACGAGAGGTTTAATTGATCAACGGTTGTTCTGAAGTTGGTCTCGGACAAGAACTTCGATATAGTATTATTTTTATCGAATAGATTTTTAATATAATAAATTAGCGGTTCGCTTTTCATATCGGAAAGAAATAGATTCCAATAAATCTGCTGTTGTATGTCTCTAACAAAACTCGCGTTGAGGTTACCGATCGTCAAAATTTCATCACCAACTTTAACGTCTATATCATGTAGCGCCATTACGCCTTTATTTTCATTTAGATGTTGCCAAGTGAACATAGCTGACAGGCGATTATCTAGGTTTTCGTCTTTATACCAAGCAGTATTTGAAAGTTCTAGTTTTGCTTTAGCCTCTTCCCACTTTTTATTTTTCCAAGTCCCCCAAAACTCACCTGACAATTCTGCTGATTGAGGCTTGAATTTAGGTTGTGAAATAAGCCAAGGTAGTTCTGCCACATTTATATCACTAGCCTTAATGTACACTTCCGAATAGCTATTTATTGCCGTAGGATCGCCGAAGACTTCAGAAACAATTGAAATCGTCCCCCCTCCAGAATAACTTAAACTTCCCGAAAGTTGATGAACGTTTGAGTACTTTGTAACTTCCAATTCATCGACTCGGTAATTAAATTCTGTACCGGAAAGCGTATACAAGTTCAAGTTAGAGTTAACTAAGGAAATTTTGTTTTGACCAAACAAAACAACAAAAACCTTATCGCTCGCCCCTTCTAAATCCAAAGATGAATGACTACCTGTATTTTCTGATAAATCGACGCCCAGAGAACGATTGATAAAGAATTTAATTTCGGCTCCATCGATAGTAATCTCGACAGTAGAGAGACGCCAATCGATTATTGAAGTTAAAAGATCGAATTCGATCGAAACTCTGTCCAGTTCCAGGACATTATATAAACCGTCCTCTGATTTTACTTTAAGTTTTTTCAGCGCTAGGGTTGGTCCTTCAATGTTCCATTCTGCGGTCATATCGGAGACTTCTATTCTTAAGCCATATTCTGTCTGAACCCACTCGATAATTTCGTTCTGATAAATATTTATTCTCGGAAGGACAATTCCAAGTACTATATGAATAAGAGCGATAACAATGATAAATGTCGCAATTAGCAACCACAATTTATTAACGCAATAGCCGAAAATGCGCGCACCGACATGGCGTTCTTTAGCGTTATTGATTTTATCCTGCGCCATTAGATGAGCACAACATCGAACTGTTCTTGTGTATAAAGAGGTTCAGCTTGGAACCTTACTGATTTATTTATTAGCGATTCAAGCTCGGCTAAATGATTGGTTTCGTCGTCTAACATTCTGTCGACAACTTCTTGAGAGGCAAGCACTAAGTACTTCTTCGCATCATATGCTGTTGCCGCTCGGTGCAATTCGCGCAGTATTTCATAACAAATTGTTTGCGCTGTTTTTATAGTTCCTCGGCTATTACAAGTGATGCAAGGTTCGCATAATATATGCTCCAAACTCTCCCTTGAACGCTTTCGAGTCATTTGAACAAGCCCGAGTGAAGAAACCTCAGAAATATGAGTCTTCGCATGGTCTTTATCTAAGGCTTTCTCAAGCGTTCTAAGAACTTGCCTTTTGTGCTCTTCATCTTTCATATCTATGAAATCTATTATTACCATACCGCCTAAATTTCTTAACCTCAATTGGCGAGCGAGTGATGAGGCAGCCTCTAGATTAGTTTTAAAAATGGTATCTTCGAGATTTCGATAGCCAACAAACCCGCCAGTATTTACATCAATAGTGACCATTGCTTCCGTTTGTTCGATAATTAAATATCCACCAGATTTGAGTACTACTTTTCGATGAAGTGCTTTTTCAATATCGTCTTCTACGTTAAACATATCGAAGAGCGGACGCTCTCCGGTGTAATAATCGAGTGAATTACTTAAATTGGGTACAAAATCATCTAAGAATTCTAACAGACGGCCATGAACCTTCGATGAATCAATCCTTATTTTCTCAATATCACTTGGAACAAGATCCCTTACAAAGCGTAAGGCAAGATCTAAATCCGCATGAACGATAGCAGGTGCCTTTACTTTTTGAATGTTGAGTTTTATCTGTTCCCACAGTTTAAGTAAGAATTCAGAGTCTCTTGCTAATTCTTCTTTCCTGGCCCCTTCTGCAGCAGTCCGAACGATGTAACCACCCGATGAATCTTTTTGACTTTCCTCCAATATTTCTTTAAGTCTTAGTCTTTCATCTTCGTTATCGATACGCTGTGAAATACCAATATGATCGTTATCCGGCATTAGAACCAAGTACCTAGAAGGAATAGTCAAGTGAGTGGTTAGTCGAGCCCCCTTTGTTCCCAGTTCATCTTTAACTACTTGTACTGTAATTGTTTGACCATCATGAAGCAGTTTATTAATATCTGGTGTTGTTATATTAGCTTGGTCGAGTGTTTCTTCTTCTGCAATTGGTAAGATTTCCGCCGCGTGTAAAAAAGCAGATCTTTCTCTTCCTATGTTGATAAACGCCGCTTGCATACCTGGAAGTACCCGAATAACTTTTCCTCGATATATATTTCCAACTAAACCTCGGCTAGAAGTTCTTTCGATCAATAACTCTTGTAACATACCATTCTCAAGAACAGCTACACGACTTTCTTGAGGCGTCACATTGATTAAAATTTCTTCTTTCATCAGAATCTTCTTATATAATCTTGCAAGTTCATAAGTTCATAAGTTCATAAGTTCATAAGTTCACTATTGCTTATTTCTAGTCATTTATAAGTAGGGTTAATCCTTTGAATTAAGTTTTTCAAAAGAATCTAATAGTCGAGCAGTTTCGTACAATGGTAAGCCCACAACACCAGTATAGCTACCGCGTATTGCCTCTACAAATCGAGCCGCATATCCTTGAATACCATAACTTCCAGCCTTATCATAACAGTCTCCTGTTGCAATGTAGGCCTCAATATCTTGCTGAGATAATTTAGCAAATGTAACATCGGTTACTGATGTCGCCAATTGAGTTGTTATCCCATCTGTAACAGCAACGCTTGTCATAACTTTGTGGGTTCTACCAGAAAGTTCAGACAACATTTCAATGGCGTTTTTATTATCTATTGGTTTCCCCAATATTTTTTGATCAACAACAACAGCAGTGTCGGCTGCTAAGACGCTCCAGGTCTGATATCTACTTGTCGTTTCCCAACCAGCCTGCGACTTATTCCATGCCATTCGTTCAACATAGCTTTTTGGTGACTCATTTGGTTTCACTGCCTCGTCAATTTCACTATTTATGCACTCAAAAGCGATACCAGCTTGCAGCAACAACTCTCTGCGGCGTGGTGATTTAGAAGCAAGATAAATCATCCTATTTGTCATTTTATTTTATTCGCTATTCGAGTGTTAGAAAATATCACGCCTTATGTTCAATTTTATTGACAGAACTTTCGTCGCACGTCTCTCAATAAAACAAAGACCCACGGCCAGAACAATAATACACCTACCAAGGGTAGCCAATAGACGTAATCACTAGAGACGGGCTCCACAAAATTACGCAGTACCAGCCCTAACAACATATGGACTCCTATTACGACGGCTATATTCAAAGACTGTTTCCATCTTGGAAATAATCGTAACCGATGAAAAGTCATTTGAATCAAATAAGCGATCAGCGCGAAAGTCATTGCATGTAGTCCAAAAACGGTCCCGTATAATACGTCAACAAACAAACCGACTAGCCAGCCAGTCAAAACCCCCACTCGATTAGGTACAGCCATCACCCAATAGACTAATACCAGCGCGACCCAATCAGGTTTAAATAGATTTATCACATCTGGCAGGGGTAAAATATTCATAAACATTGCCATGACAAACGACAATATTATAACCATAGTACCTTTGGATTCGACTCTAGCCATCCGTCGCCTCACTCTTTGCATTTGTACTATCTGGGCGAGGAATAAGAACTTTATCCTTCCATACTAATAAGACAGATGAGAGCTGCTCTAGTTTAGCCATGGGTTTTGCCGCAATTAAAGCGTATGCCTTGCCAGGATCATGAACGACCTCTGTTACTGTGGCCACAGGATAACCGACAGGAAACTTCTGTCCTAGTCCCGAGCTGATTAAGACATCACCTACTTTTATATCAGTGGTATCGGTTACATTTCGTAGAAAAAGTTGATTAATGTGTCCACTACCCGCAAGTACTGAACGGACATTGTTTCGCGCTACCCTAACCGGTATTGCATGCCTTGCGTCACTGATCATCAGCACTCTTGAGGTCAGCAAGAAAACGGTTTCGACCTGGCCGACCATACCATTTGCATCGATTACTGTCTGACCTTCAAAAACCCCGCTCGTCGTTCCCTTATTAATAACAAAATCAAGTCTAAACGGGTCATCATCTATCTGAATAATTTCAGCTAGCAAGCGTTTTTCTAAAGCCTGATTTTCCGTACCCAACAAATTACGAAGCCGAGAATTTTCTGCCTGCAATGCGATATACTTTTGCAATTGGGACTTCAAAACTCTAGCCTCTTCCTTAAATCGTTGATTTTCCTGTCTTAATTGAGAGCGTGACACAAGAGATTGCCCCCCCCACGCAAAAAACTCATTAGGAAGGTCCGCCAAATAAATAACAGGAGTCATTAAGGAGCCAATAGTATTTCGCACCCCTTGCAGATGCTTTTCATGATGGTCAATAAACATCAAAACACTGGATATCACAATGACTATAAATAACCGACTAAAGTGTGAAGCTCCCTGAGAAAATAATGTTTTAATGTGAATGATCCTTTTGAGGGACTAACAGTTTGATATTTAAAGTATTTTATATTAAAAATATAGCACTATTTTAGCTGATTATGAGACGTGACTCAAAAGTTAGTTCTCAAATAGCGATTTTAAATAGAGCCTTAGCTAACCGCTAGATCCGTTTTAAGTGTCTGACTGGATTTAAAGAACATGATTATCGCGATCACTGAAATGAACATCGTTGACGCGAGTGCCCACCTGAGCGACTCTACTCCGAGAGCTGGTGCGAGCATATCTGAAACAATGCCTACAAATAGCGGCCCTAAGCCTAAACCTATCAAGTTAAGCACCAAAAAGAAGATAGCGGACGCAAAAGCTCTCATGTTCTGAGGGACTAGAGAATGTGTGATCGCTATACAAGGCCCTAAAAAAGTACTGACGCAGGCATACCCTATAAATAACGCGACTAAAATTACCGGGACAGAGGAATGAAAGTAGTAAACTCCAAAAAACGGCAAAGCCAGTATTGCTGCAAAACCAGGGACTTTAACATACCACTCTGGACCTGACTTACCTAAACGATCTGCTAAATATCCTCCTGTGACGGTTCCTACCGCACCGGCAACTCCTAATATTAAACCGGCATATAAACCAATTTCTTGTTTAGGCATTTCGTGTATTCTAGATAAAAAAGAAGGCAACCAATTTCCTAATGCGTACGTACCAAATGAGTGCAATCCCGCAGCCAATGACAAGTACACAAAGGACCGCTTGCTGGTTAATTGACTCAACATATTTAGAAAACTAGCCTGTTCCGAAGTATTCAGCCCCCCTTCTCTCTCGGGTTCTTTCACTGTAACAAAGAAAAAGAAAGCCAATAATATACCCGGTAGTCCTAGAGAGAGAAAAGCTATTCGCCAACCATAAGTAGCATCTAACCATGCACCCAAAGTAAATCCGAATAAGATCCCTATATAGATCCCCATTGAATAAACAGAAAGAGCAGTTGCTCTCTTATCCGAAGAAAAATAACTTGAAATCATTGAATGTGCTGGCGGACTGCAACCAGCTTCACCGACTCCCACACCTATCCTTGCGAGCAGTAGTTGTACATAATTCTGCGCTAAACCACACATCGCGGTCATAGCGCTCCAAATGACAACCGCAACGGAAATTATATTTCGGCGACTACCTTTATCTGCGGCTCGAGCAATTGGAATACCAAGAAGGACATAGAAAAAAGCAAAGGATAAACCTGATAGAAGTCCTAGTTGCGTGTCTGATAATAACAATTCTTCTTTAATTGATTCTTGCAATACTACTAATATTTGCCGATCAACAAAATTGAAGATATAGACTACAGTTAGCAAAAATAACACATAATGTTTATAAAGTTTACTAACGGGTTGGATTGATAACGTTGAATTATTATCTAGGAGTACTTTCTCGTTCTCGGTCATTATTATTCCGTAATCAATGGGGATTTTTTTGACTTATTGCTCTATTAATACCTGAGCAATCGCATATTCTTTCTCATCACTGATACTAAGATGGACTCTATTGATACCAAGTAACTCGATTTTCTCCCGTGTACTATCATGCAATACTAAATACGGCTTACCTCTTTCGTCATTTTTTACCTGTATACGAGGAAGCGTTACTCCTTCGACTATACCTGTACCTAACGCCTTTGCAAAGGCTTCTTTAGCCGCAAATCGTTTAGCTAAGAACCTTTCTTTATTCTTATGTGATTGATACTCCGAAAACTCATCATCATGCAGTATCTTTCTCGCAAAAGCATCACCAAAATTTTCGATACTTCGATTCATTCGGTTAATTTCCACAATATCAAGACCTACCCCATAAATGCTCAACGTCTTGCACTTTCCATAATCTGCTTCATCTGAGAAACAGCAATTTCTAAACCAGTGAAAACGGCTCTCGCGATAATTGAATGACCGATATTCAATTCATAAATTTCTTCAATCGCAGCAATTTCAGCAACATTATGATAGTGCAAACCATGCCCTGCATTAACAATTAATCCAGCGGAAGTTGCGTGTTTCACTCCTTTGACAATTTGTTCAAGCTGCTGTCGTTTTTCTTTTGAAGATTTGGCGTCTGCATAATGTCCGGTGTGAATTTCGATATATGGTGCACCAACGTCTTGTGCAGCTTCGATCTGCGATTCTTGAGAATCGATAAAAAGAGAGGTTTTTATATCGTTCTCTCCAAGTAACTGACAAGCTCTCTTAATTTTGTCATAGTTCCCTAAGACATCCAATCCACCTTCTGTGGTTAACTCTTCGCGTTTTTCTGGAACAAGACAAACATATTCAGGCTTAGTTTTTAGAGCAATACTGAGCATTTCATCGGTCACCGCCATCTCCAAATTTAGTCTAGAATTTATTGACTCCTTCACTAATTCGACATCACGATCTTGAATATGCCTTCGGTCCTCCCGCAAGTGAATAGTAATTCCATCCGCACCGCCCTGTTCGGCAAGTAACGCTGCATGAAATACTTGTGGATAATGTGTACCCCTTGCTTCTCGCAAAGTAGCAACATGATCCACATTCACTCCGAGTAAAATAGGATTCTTATTTGTCATCATCATATCTTCCGATTATCTTTTTGAATTAATTAGTTTGTTTGCAAATGTCATTACGCAGCTAATTGTGCCAACAATTATATCCACAACTTACGGCTTTCCAACGGTTTATGTCCTATCACTTGTCGTAATAAAAGTTGAGTGACTTGTTGACTCATTTTGGCGGTATCTGAATGAAAATATCCGTGTCCCAAATCCGTTATTGCTTGTCCGGGGAAAATTTTATAGTCAGAATTAAACAAATAAGGACCAGTAATTTTTTCGAAACCATGATCTATATTAAAAACATAATTTGCTAAGTTTTCTATTGGTTCACCAGAAATATCGGAAAACCAATCTGGCGCGATACCTAATTCCGATAAAAGAGAAACTTCAAAATTTCGCAAGACGTGTGCCAAGTCTTGGGTATTATGCAGTTGTTCGACCGATGCTCGGTATTCATCAAAAAGCCAAGGAAATTCTTGCCCTAGTTGCAAAGTCCGTAATAACAACTCATTAACATAATATCCACAAGCTATTGCCTTGCTTGGCATCGGTCGATATAGAAATTTTGATTCGACAACAACATCAACAGAACAAAGAGTCTTTAGTTCGCTACGTCCGCGATATTCAAGTTTGAGTAATCTGAAAGGTTGTAATATAGCCCGCTGTGCCTGCGCATTTTTTCGTTTAATTCCGTTAGCTATAACAGAAAACCGACCAAACTCGAGACTAAATAGATCTGCAATTAGACTGGTCTCTTTATAGGAACGCGAATGGAGAACAAAACAAGAAGTTATTTGATTGTTCATAAAAGGTCGAACGTTTAATCTGAGTGTTCATCAAAACCTAAGGACCGCAATGCTCTCTCATCATCAGCCCAACCATCCTTAACTTTTACCCAAAGTTCAAGAAAGATTTTTTGGTCAAATACATTCGCCATATCTATTCTCGCATCGGTACCAACTTTCTTTAACCGACTTCCGCCTTTCCCAATAACTATCGATTTTTGAGAGCTTCGTTCTACCAGAATAAGTCCATTGATTCTTAGAGTCCCGTTTTCATCAATCTTGAACTGCTCTATTTCTACTGTCATAGAATAAGGGAGTTCATCTCCTAACTGTCTAATTAATTTCTCACGAATAATTTCGGCAGCGAGGAAACGTTCACTACGATCCGTGTAATAGTCCTCGGGGTAAACGAAATCGCCCTTTGGCATATAGGTAATCAACAACTCTTTTAATTCTTTAACTTGGTCACCAACCAACGCAGCTCCTGGAATAAGCTCTTGGAAAGTATGTTTAGCAGACAAAGTCTGTAGAAAAGGCAGTAATTTTTCTTTCTCTTTTATTTGGTCAATTTTATTCACAAAAAGAATAATGGGTTTATCAGTCTTCTTTATATGTTCGAGAACAAGTTCGTCATCTTCAGTCCATCGTTCGGGTTCAACAATAAAAACGACGACATCAACGTCAGATATTGTACTCGAGGCAGCTCGGTTCATTAATCGATTAATCGCTCGGGGCTCTTTCTTATGAATACCCGGAGTATCTACGTAAATAAGTTGAGTAGATTCAAAAGTGTCTATTCCCATTATTCTGTGTCGAGTTGTCTGCGGCTTGCGAGAAGTAATACTCAGCTTCTGACCTAACAAATGATTTAATAGAGTAGACTTTCCAACGTTAGGACGACCGACAAAAGCAACGAATCCACATCGATTCTCGTTAGCCGAATTATTTTCATTTGAAGACTTCATAAACTCACTTAAAATTATTGTCTAATTGCAATTTCTCAATTGCTTTACATGCAGCATCCTGCTCTGCTTTCCTACGGCTTCCGCCTTGTCCTTCAACCGAGATATCTTGATATTCAAAACGACATTCGATCCAATATTTTTTTGCATGGTCTTTGCCGCTTTCCTTAATTACCTGATATTCAGGTGTATTTTTTCCACGCGACTGCAACCATTCTTGAAGTCTTGTCTTTGGATCTTTCTGGGCCATTTCCAATGAAAGCGATTC
>JAHRVB010000160.1 GCA_019090895.1 Kangiellaceae bacterium | reverse complement strand
TCATCACTAACATCTTTTCCTGTTCCCATATTAACCTGCGCATCAGAATTTTTATTAACGTTGAGAACAATCGCAAGGCGACTTCCCTTCTCCAATAATTTAGCCGTCATTCTTGCATTAATGATAGGAATAGACGTTTTTTGTCCTGACTTGAGCAAATGACGCTTTTCCATGTCTTTAGCATAACTCGCTCTGCTACGATATTGATTAAGAAAAGTGGTTTCACCTTTGGCATCAATAGCAAAAAAATTGTAACCAATATCCACATCTTTTTTATTAATCTCAATTGAGAAATATCCTGTAATAGCGCCAGCAAGTTCTTTTGCCGAGTCGAATGGTTCTGTAATAAAGATTAAACCGTTCTTATCTTTTATTTCTTGTTGAATCATTGGCCGAGGTACTAAGTTTCTTAAGACTTTTCTATCCGCTAGATCAACGGTCAACGATACGTAAGATTTCGGATTGCCCTCATCGGTTGAGAGTCGATAGTTTCCATCCGATTGCTTTTCACCCAGAGAAAAGCTAACGGCTCGTTTGTTTAACTCAGCATAAGAATTGGTGTGCCGCCATTGATTGCTTCCCATCAATTGATAGTTCACTTTGTCTTGAACCAGTTTAGGTTTAGGCAAATTAAACAACACATGATCAAACCACTTAAAGGTGATTTCCTGAGTATCTTTTTGTAGCGCTACGGGGTCTAACTTGTAGTTACCGTAATGACTGCGTGGGGAATATTGGGCGGTGATATGACCATAAGGACCAATTAACAATGAATGATTGGCGTTAGGGTTATTCCGATAATGACGTTTTAGAAAATCGAGCGCGGATATTTGGCCACCATCAAAATAACCAGTGAAGCTTAGCACTGGAATATTAATGTTTTTGTAGTCGTCTTTGTACGCCGTCATTTTTTGATAGTATTCATCATAGCCAGGGTGATCTAACCACTTTTGAAACCAAGGATTGGGTGTCCCTTCGATTTTATCGATATCTCTGAACGCGCGACCACTTTTGAATAACTCTTCTTTTGCGTCATTCCAATGGCTCCAATCTGCGTAGACATCATGATCCATGGTTTTATTATTGGTGACATGAAAGGCCCATTGGTAATTTGCGGTTATCGCAATGTTGTTTTCATAGGGTAAGCCAGTTATCAGGCTGGCAGCGGCATAAGGCGCCATGGCTTTTAGCGCCGGATGCATGTGCTTAGCGGCGGCCCATTGGGTAAAACCATTATAACTTCCGCCATACATAGCTACACGACCGTCATTCCAGCCTTGTTTTGAAATCCAATCTATCACCGCGGTAGCGTCTTTCCCTTCATGCTCCCACGGAACAATTTCATCGGGACTCGCGCCTTTGCCGCGAGAGTTAGCGATCACTCCCACATAGCCATGAGCCGCGGCGTGGATAGCGTTTTTGATATGCCAAGCTTTATCGGCATAAATAGTAAATTGAAAAGCCGCTGGTCGTTTACTTTTTAGTCCGCGCTTTCTAACAACGACCGCAGACAGTGTAACGCCATCTGGCGTTTTAATGAGGATGTCGGGTTCGATGATAAACCGCTTTTGTTCCTCAGCAGCCAGTGCCAAATTAGCTGTTTCTAGTACTTTCTTGTACACCCAATAGAGCTGATAGTTGTTGATTAGTTTAAGTGCATCTGCTTGATTCCACTGTTGAGAATTTTGATAGCGCTGAAACAAGTACAACATATAGTCCCCGCCGCGAGTTAGCGACCAGCCTAAGGCTGTACTGGCTTGATAGAGGGATTCGTCTGACAACCCACTGAGGGATCTTGGTGCAATTTTTTCAACTAGAGATTCAAAGTTCGCTGGGGTTGCTAGCTGCTCTAACTCTAAACTTGTGTCTGCATATATTGAATAGTGGAACTGGCTGAGCGGGCTCGCACTGGATTCAATCTGTTTTAGGGTTTGTTGGTGTTTTGCTAAGATCGAAGTCAGGTTAATCTTGTCATTGTTGGACAACTCAGCATTATTTTTTGAGTCGAGCAGTTGAGTCGCCATTTTAATGAACGCTGTTCGTAAAGGAATCGAGTTTAAAAGTTGGATAACATCTTCCCTGTTTTCAATGTTCGCCTCGGCTAATACTTTTGGGACTGCGAAGGCTTTTTCTGCTGAGGCTGCTTTTGAGGTTAACGATGATTTAGAAGCCTGTTTGTTTGAATCGCTTTCAGCCGCAAAGACTGAGCCAATCGCCAGCATCGAAGAACAAAGCAGCATTATTAGTAAAGTGATGGATCGATAGCTTATCGATCTGAGCTTGTTAGGGTAAATCATAATTTTATCTTTTCCTGTGACTGTATCTTGTGAGCGCCGTTTAAATTGATAAGTTCAGATTACAAAGAGCGAAGGAATTAGTAGTGAAGAAGAAGTGATTTGTTGTGACTAAAGGTGACCAAACCCAGTAATTGTGCTAATTTCCACGACTTTATTACATCAATATACTTAAACGGCCCTTATTAGATGCGTTGGCAAATAGAGCATTTGGTCTTTTGTGATCTTCAGCAAACACTGACATTCGATCAAGACGTTGAACAACTTGAACCTATGGTGGTCGAGTTGCTGAGCTATTTCTGCCAAAATCCCTCGCGCATTATTAGCCGAGATGAATTAGTGGACAAAGTCTGGCTCGGTCGAACCATTACCGATAATGCGGTTAATCGAGTCGTGACTAAACTGAGAAAAGCGCTATCGGATAATCCTAAACAGCCTAAATTTATAGCTACCTTACCTAAGAAGGGTTACAAGTTTATTGTTACGCCCGTTGAATTAGCCGCTGATAGCAAACAAGTTAATGAGCAGAGTAATCATCCATCGGCGAATATTTCAATGTCTCGGCAAGCCGAAACCAAAAATTCAAAAAAACCAAAATTGAGTTATCTATTTACCTTAGTGTTGATTGTTATTTCAATTGGGGTGATGACTCAACTAGGGTTGTTTAGTTCTAATTTTTGGCAGTCTGAAACCGTCGAACCGATTACGCGAATAAAAGCTCTCACTCGCGGAGCTGGAAGAGAGTCACAACCGAGGGTTTCTCCTGATGGTGAATTTTTAGCCTTTGTTGAATTTAATGGCGATAAAATGCGCACCAAAATTAAATCCTTAATTGATGAGCAAATGGTAGAGGTGAGTCATAG
>JAHRVB010000159.1 GCA_019090895.1 Kangiellaceae bacterium | reverse complement strand
TCAGTGATGAGCTTTCCAGTAATAAACTTCTAGCGCAGCAGATAAATCGAAGCATAGACGACATTCAATCCGGTCTAGCCTTTGAGAAAGCGATTGTTGGGCATGAATTCGAGTTAGTTTTATCCAGCAATCAAGTTAGTGTTAGTGCACTTTCGCTTGAAAGTGAGGTCGATGGTGAGTTGAGTGATAATTTAGATCTGTTTGATGATGAATTAAAATCCGATTGTGGATTAATTGATTTTAAAGATGCACTAGACTCTTGGTGTGAGTATATCCGTTAGTGATATAAATGTCCGATTACATCAGCAACAGCTCGTTTGTGATGAATCTACGCAAGCTAGTCGCTTAATGTTCGATAATTCTTCAATTCACTTAATAGCCAATCTTTGCTGGTAATGCTTTGTTTGTCACTGCAATGAATCATATATTTCTTGCCAGACATTTTACTCTTTGTCGCCGAAAATTTGATAAAGTCTTCAGTGGATTCAATATCGTCAGAGTAGTAGTTGTATTTCTTCTTAATGTGTTTAACGGCTTCACCGCCTGTGTGTATGGTGCCATTACGTTCGTATTGGCAATCGGTGTTAGCAACATAATTAAGTAAGTGCTGAATCTCTTGCTTGGTATTAGCGGGAGCTGCAAAGGCCGATGATGAAACGAGTCCCATTAGAATGACGGTCTTTAAAATGAGCGTTCTTATAATGAGTGCAATTAGATTGAGTTTCACGATACTTTTCCTTGTGTGTATTTCTCGTGACAAGTGTTACTTATCTTAGAGTGTTAATCATCTTTGAGATCATAATAGCTTAACAGTTCCCTAAATGATTGGATTACTTTGTCAGCCATATGATGAAAAGGAGCATTTCTGTCATTGGCTAACAAGCAGGCATTCATGCCAGCTTGTTTGGCTGCGATCATATCGAATTTAAAATCGCCGACATAGACGAGCTGCGACGGTGGTATTTTCCATTGATTAGCAACCATTAATAAGCCGTCAGGGTGAGGCTTTGGCAAGCAGTCTTCTCGTGTTATTAGAAACTCTATGGGTATCGAAAGCTTATCGATGGTTAACTGGGCCGCCTTACGCATATTGCGGGTTACAATTGCCATTGGAATACTGGCTTTGTTTAGTAAGCTCAAAACCTCTGGAGCATCGGCAATCCAACTTGCTTGATTCGCTCCTTCCATTTCATGTTTTTCGACAACACGCAAGATAGCGTCAATTTGTTGTGGCTCATCTAAAGAATCGCAGTGTTCTAGAATCCGAGTACCGACAGGCAGACCTGAGTCTATACACATTTGAGCAAAATCCAATTTTGTATCGGCTAAGGTTCCGTCTAAATCGAAGATGATTCCCTTAAAGGGGCTAGTTTCCAAGGTGTTCAAAATAATCCAGTATTGGTTATTGAAGATTGAGAAACAAAACTATACCCATCTATCAGCAGTTTTCAATAGACAATTCATATTGGTCAATAGTCAGTCTTTATATATGAGTTTTGAAAGCGCTCCTAGAATTGTTTTCGTAGGATTTTGTCTATATAGTGACCACCACTCATTAAATAATAATAAAATTAAACAGAAGTTATGAGTCACCGGTTATTTATACTCGTTTTATTGCTGCTCCATTCACCCATTTTACCTCTTGCAAATGAGCAAGCGATTAAGAATGTCCGAAATTTGGTTAATAGCGATCCTCAAACTGCAATAGAATCCTACCAGGTACTCTTGTCAGAAAGACCCAAACAGACGATTGAATTCCTTGGACTCGATTTATTAGCGAGTTTGAACAATAAAAAGCGATACTTTCTTACCATCAAACTCGCGGATCTGCTGCTAGAGGAAACACTGACAACTAAGCTTGTTAGAGGTAAGGTCTTTGATCACCGTCTAAATGCAATGCGAAAGGCCAAAATATGGACAGACCAAAAACCTATAATCGATAAGGTTGAGAGTACCCTTGTCCATTTGAAAGATATTCACTTAAAGGCAAAATTAAACCAATCCATGGGGCTACTATTTTATGCTCAATTCAAGTTAGCTGATGCCGAAGACTATTTTTCTCGAGCCCTCGGTTTACTCGAGGGAGTGAGTAATCAGGTTGTGGCAGACTTGCATAAGCAAATTGGTGTCTCGCGAGCACAAACTGGAAATTTAGTGGGAGCCATGGAGTCAATGCTTGCGTCTCTTTCTATTTATGATGACCTTGAAAAAGAGCCACCTGCGAGTACTTATAGTAATTTGGGCGGGTTATCCATTTATCTTAAAGATTGGCCACAAGCGATTAGTTACCTTAATAAGGCGATTGCTTTGTCGGACCTAACTGCCTTGTCATCAACTAGACAACTTAATAATTTGGGCACCGCCTACGTTGGACTGGAGCAATACTATTCGGCAATGACTACATTTAAGACGTCTCTAGAGCTTTCTGAAAAACATGCTACAAAAAATCCTACAGCTGTTAATAACATCGGTTTTATCTTACGCAAGCAGAAAAAATATAAAGAAGCACTAGCAATGTTTGAGCTAGCCAGACGAATACACATTGATAATAATCAGAGTGAACTTGTTGCGGTAACCTACAAGAATATAGGTGAGATATGGTTAGAGCTTGATAATCGATTGAAGGCTGCTGATTACTTTGCCAAAGCCTACGATATATATAAAGAAAAAGATTTCATTCCCAAGTTAATTGAACTCTATTCGCCTATGATTGAAAATTTGGAAGCTCTGGGTCGTCATAAAAATGCTCTTATTTTGATGAGAGAATTTAAGAGGATTAATGACGAAATGGTTAACGTTTCTTCCAAAGCCACAATTGCCGAACTGAAGTCCGCTTATGATTTCGAGAAAAAACACCATGATCTACTTGTTTCAGAAAAAGAACTGGCTAAATTAGAACACGATAAAGTGGTATACCATAACGCCTTGCTAGAGTTGAAGAATGCACAGAAGGAGCAGCGTTTTATACAGCTCACTCTTATATCAATTGTTGCCGTGCTATTTATTACTGGTTTGTTATTGTTTAGGATTAATCGATATCGAGGAAAAGCCAACCGAGTTCTTAAAGAAAAGAACTCCCAAATTGAAATTCAACACAGTAAGTTAGAAATACTTAACCAAGAACTTAAAAAACAAAGTCTTCATGACAAACTAACGGGACTAAAAAATAGACGTTACTTACAACAGTTTATCGACAAAGAAACTGCAAGGTTGGCTCGTTCATATCGTGCGGGCCGAATACCTCAGCAACTGATTATCATCATTGACTTAGATAATTTTAAGTCGATAAATGATAGTTATGGTCATGCAACAGGTGACCTTGTGATTAAAGCTTTCGCCAATGTTTTGCGCATGTGCGGCAGAGAGTCCGATGTATTGGCACGCTGGGGAGGAGAGGAGTTTCTTTGGTATTGCACCGATGCGTCTTTAGATGAAGGTGTCAAATTGTGCGAAAGAGTTCGAGCAATGTTTGATGAGACACCCATTGAAATCGACAATAATGTATTGAATGTAACTTGTTCGCTAGGTTTTGCACCCTTTCCTATTTGGGGAGACCCAAAGCAAGATTGGGATGAGTCACTAAAAATCGCCGATGCAGCTTTATATGACGCAAAGAATTCGGGAAGAAATACCTGGGTCGGTTTTAAAGCAAATTTAGAATCGAAAAGCAATGGGAATATCGAACTCGATATTCCACAACTGATTAAGGATAATGCCTTGGTACGTTTAAGCCGAGGCTAAATCGTTATTCTTTTGTTGTTTTAATTTTTCTTTCGTTAAAGTGGCATACCGCTTTTTTGTTATTTGTGTTCTTCGTTAATAACTGGATCAGTGAACGAATTTTGTCGATGTTCGCTTTCCGATCAAATAGGATCATCGAGTTACTTGTTTTGTTTTGTGCCATATGAGCATGTCGTGGAAGTAATGTTCTTAGCATTGGAACCAATTGTCCGACACATATGCTGTTGCTTACAGCGATATCTGAATAGACCCACTCTGAATCTTTGATTGTTTGTTGTTGATTATAAATCTTACCGGGTAGATGCTTTAATTTAGATAGAGAAACTAAGTGGAGGTTATCATTGGATTGATAAACATGAAGTTCTAAGGTATTAAGTAAGTCGTTTAATTTGATATAACTTTGGTCTTCAAAAAACGCCTGGATAGGTTGATGAATATAAACAGCTTGCCTCGCTCTAATATCAGGCTGTACTACCAAGTTGACCTTTTTATGTTTGGCGATTTTTAATAGTAAAGAAATCGCTTCCATTTGATGGTCGTCTTTGTCGGTTTTTGCGACAAGAGAACAGGGAAAAGCGAGTAATAAAAAAATGATTGTACCGGCGGATACGAAATGAGTTAGTCGAAGTATTTGCATTGATGGAATCCCCTTAGTTGAATAATTCACTTCCTCGTTTAACGTTGGAGGCTTGAATAAGGGGTTAGTCTTTGCTAATTAGTCACAATAATGAAACCTATCGCTATCGTCGAAACCAACGCCTAGGGTTGATCGGTTTACCTTGGTGGCGCAATTCGAAATAAAGCGCAGGTCTATTTTGCCCACCACTTTGGCCCAACGTTGCTATTGCTTCTCGGGCTTCCACCCAATCGCCAACTTCCTTGTACAGTGCTTGGTTATAACCATATAAACTCATATAACCTTTCCCATGATCGACAATGAGAAGTAAACCAAACCCTCGTAACCAGTCAGCATATACAACACGGCCATGATGGACTGCGCTTATTTCTTTTCCCTCAGAACCAGAAATTAGAACACCATTACTGCGTTGACCATTATTAACCGAACCGTAGTTACGAAGACGTTTTCCGTTGGTGGGCCATTTGAGTTTTCCTTTAATTTTTTTGAGTCCCTCCAGAGGTTGAGAAAAATCCATTTCCTCAATTGTCTCACGCACGGAATCAATTAATTGTTGTAACTCTTGAGCATTGATTTCTAACTCTGTTAGTTCGTCGCTTTTACTAGCAATTTCTTTCGATAGTTGATTGACTAACTTTTGACGTTTGTTTTTGAGCGATGTGAGTTGTTTCGTTTCTGATTGTTTTGCTTGCTTTAGGATATTCAACTTTTGTATTTCTGATTGAATGGAGAGATCGATAATTTTGAGTTCGGCCAGAGTCTCTTGCAATGCTCTAACCTGTTTACCGCGAGCTTTATTCATGTAGTCGTAATAAACCAAAGTACGTCCGAGTTCGTCAGGGTTCTGTTGATTGAGTAACAGCTTCAGATATTCCTGCTGGCCATTCATATAAGCCGAACGTAGTTGCTCGGCTAAAGCGTTCTTTTGCTTTAATTTGTCAACTTCGAGTGTTTTTTGCTTGCTCCTGAGTAGCTTGAGTTCCCGTTCTTTCTTTTTCAATTGGCCGGTCGTAGACTTTAAAATCTTTGAAGCTGTTGCAATTCGTTTTTCGGAACTTCTTAGTTTTTTTAGAGCAGAAGATTGTTGCGTTCTCTTAGATGAAAGAGTGGTTTGAAGTTTCTTAATATTTGACTGAAGTTGGGTAAGCTCTTTTTGGGCTTGATCTTTTTGTTGTCGTTCTGTCGGTTGTAAATTCGATTGTTGTGCATAGGCGATTAGCGATGAACAACTGATCAGTAAAGCAAAGATGGATTTAATCATCGGCTCGCGAAACGTGAGGAACAAATTTCTATGCGAGTTGCTAGTTGTGTCGGTGAGTTTAGTCGGCAATTTAGCGCTTCTTATTCCAATATTTCCATCAGTGGTTTACCGGTCATTTCTTTCGGTATTGGTAAATTGGCAATCGATAATAGGCTCGGTGCCACGTCCGAAAGAACGCCCCTTTCTGTTGTTGCTTTCGCCTTTCTTCCAACGTAAATAAAGGGGACGAGAAAATTGGTATGTGCGGTATGAGGTTGGCCGGTTTGATGGTCTGACATTTTTTCAGCATTACCATGATCAGCCGTTATCATCGCTTCTCCACCATTTTCTTTTAGGGCAGTGATAACTTTTTCTAGGCAACCATCAAGGGCTTCAATCGCTCTAACAGCAGCGTCAAATTTGCCGGTGTGGCCAACCATATCGGGGTTGGCAAAATTACAGATTATAAAGTCATATTTGCCGCTTTCGATAGCGGCTACGAATTTTTCTGTCAACAGCGGCGCATTCATTTCAGGTTGTAAATCGTAGGTCGCGACGTTAGGTGAAGGAATTAGCTCTCTATCTTCACCTTCGAAGGGTTGCTCCACTCCGCCGCTGAAGAAGAAAGTGACATGGGCATACTTTTCGGTCTCTGCAATTCGTAATTGAGTTTTGCCGAGATCCTGCAGGTGTTCTCCAAGAACTTTCTTAAGTCGAATAGGAAGGTAGGCGCAACTTGTTTTAATACTATCGGCATATTGAGTTAGCATAACGAAATCGCCGAGCGCTAGTTTTTCTCCGCGACTAAATCCATCGAACTCATTGTCAACAAACGCTCGTGTAATCTCTCGGGCGCGATCGGCTCGATAATTCATAAAAATAACGGAGTCGCCTTGTTCAATTTGAACGGGTGCACCAACGGTTGTTGGCTTTACGAATTCGTCATTTTCGTCACGTTCATAAGCCGCCTTTAAAGCTTCGGTGGCTGTTGGGTACTGAAACTCAGCGTCGTTTTTGTTGGTTAACATTTTGTAAGCCCGTTCAACACGATCCCAGCGCTGATCGCGATCCATTGCAAAATAGCGACCGACTATGCTGGCAATTCTGCCCGCCCCTAGCTGATCGATTTCATCAATATATTGTTGAGCACTCCGCGGAGGAGTATCGCGACCATCTAAGAAAGCGTGAAGATAGACTTTACTTGCACCTTTATCCTTGGCTAATTGCAATGCTGCTTTGATATGACCGATGTGGCTGTGTACGCCACCATCGGACAGCAAGCCCATTATATGAACGGCTTTTCGATTGGCTACTGCTTTATCAATTACGGCTTCAATGACAGGGTTTTTTTGAAACTCACCGTCTTCAATCGCTTTGCTGATCCGACTAAAGTCCTGGTAAACCACTCGACCCGAGCCCAGATTAAGGTGACCAACCTCTGAATTTCCCATTTGCTCGTCAGGAAGACCAACATCGGTTCCAGAACCTGACACAAGTGTATGAGGGTAGGTTTGCCAAAGGTGATCCCATGTTGGCGTGTTTGCCGCCATAATAGCATTCGAGTCTGGAGTTTCGCTGTATCCCCAGCCATCAAGAATAATCAGCGCAGTTGTCGTTTTTTTCATAAGTCGTCGATGTGATTAGAGCTTAATGTGTAGGATTATACAGCCACTCTTAAGGTGGGTATAGGGTGTCCATACATTCTTGTATAAGGGAAGAATGAAAATAGCACCAAAATTTATGTGCTAATTGGTAGAAATTGCTAGGAATTACCTTCAGCTATATTTCAGTTATTCAAAGATGAATTCAAAGCCTAAAGCGTCGGGATGAGTCAGTTCCGTCTTAAAATGAATGTGAACTTCTGAGTTCATCGGCATAAGGCTATTCAACGAATCCGCTTCTAAGTAGTCTTCCGGTTTAAATAATTTAAGAGAGACTTGTTTGCCATCCTTGTTACTGAACGCAATTTTTATAGTGGGGTATGGTTGTTCGAACGCAGCCTCGTTAATTAATAGAACTTTAATATCGAGCAAATTTTCTTGTTCATCATCAGGCGACAATTGCCGTTGTAGTAGTTTTATTTTGGTGACGTCTCGGCGCGCTTTAAGGTTGCAGGGAAGATACTGACAAACAGATTTAACGGAACTACCCCAGGTGTCGCTCCAGGCTAGGCTTTGCCTGCTAGACCATAATTGTTGTAGTAGAACGAACAATAAAATACCGATTGTGGCAAATATTAATTTGCTTTTAATACCGCTTTTACTATCGTCAACGATGCTCTCAAATTCGTCAAGAGGATCGGGATCTGAGTCGGTATCTAACATTTGCTCGCTTAATTGTTCAGAAAGCTCGTCGTTAGATTGCTCATGTTCTTCGAACGCTTCATGCTCTAACTCGTCGAACATAGGCTCTTCGAATTCCTGTTCTTCAAGGGTAGAATTTTCGAACTCTAATGCTTCAGGTTCTGCTTCTTCAAAATCCGATTCATCTAAGTCCAGGTCATCTAAGTCCGGGTCATCAGGGATTTCTGGATCATTATCGAGTTCTTCATGCTCGTTGAATCCATAGTTTTCGTCGAAACTATTATTAGAATCTCTTTCTTCATCAGTAGTATGAATTGATTCAGAATAAGTGTTTTCGGATGTGTCCGGTGTGCCTTCTAAATCATCGGCCACGATGCTTTCAGTGGCAGATAAGAGGAAACTCTCTTCTTTGGAAGGGACTATATCTGCCAAGTAACTTTCGAGTTCGTGATTGCTTTGTACGTCCTCTTCAACAACTTCAGTCGTCGAGTGTTGCACCTCAGTTTCTGTAACTAAAGAATCAGGGTTCGTCGAATTATCTGCAATTAACAAACTATCATCCAGAGCTTTGTCGGCCCGTTCAAGCTGTTTTTCCAAGTTTTCATCAAATCCTTCATCAAATTCTGAAGGCTTATCATCAAAATCAAATGATTGATTTTGATGGTCAAATTCGGCTAGATGATCGATTTGTTTCGGGGGGTGATCTTCTGGGCTAAGAGTCTCTACTGCGTTCTTTTCTGAGTCAATTTCCAATACTGCATCGGTACCCGAGTCCTCGTGTGTTTCTGTATCGGACTCTGCGCCATAATCCGTGTCGGCGCTCTCGCTTTCCACTTGCTCATCTGGTTGAGTCAAGTTTTGCTCTGCAACTGGGTCTTGAATCTCTCGAGTTGATTCAAAGTCGAGTGAGTCTAATTCTGTAGGAACTTCCGCTGCTGAACTCGATTCTTTGGAGTCGAAATCTGACTCCATGCTATATTCAGTCGTTAAATCGATGTCAGGTGATTGGTCAGGGTCCGGTTCGAATGCCGGTTCTGTTTCGTATCCTTGTCCCATTTCAAAGCTACTTTGCGACAGTGTATTGGGGTCTGACGGAATTGATGAGCCTACTTCATTATCAAATAGTGATTCCGTCACCGAATCATTCTGACTTTTAGCTAAATCCGTAGAGGAGGTCTCTGGGCTCTTATTAAGTGCTTCAGATTCAGGACGAACAGGTACCGATGGAGCCAAATTTTTTGTCTCTGCTCGTTTCAGCATATAGTCAGTTGCTTGGAATATTGCGAGACAAGCACCGCACCGTACCTTTCCTCCAGCGGCTGATAACAGTTGGTCTGTTACTTTAAAAGCCGTGTCGCAAGTTGGGCATCGGGTATATAGAGTTTCTGTATTCACTTTATTATTTTCTCTCTGTTTGCACTCATCTTGAACCATGAAAACACAGTGTTAGCACAATCAAGGTTATCGCTCGGTTTTAACTCCGGCTAACCGACTCCATTCATCTTTAAATGTTGGGGCTTGCATATCAAACCACGGTAAGTAGGCCTCTCTTGCCGTGGCAGCTTGGTTATCCAAAATACCCGAAAGAGCAATTAGTCCACCGATTTGACAATGACCTGATATTTCGTCGGCCAATTCAACCAATGGACCGGCCAATATATTAGCAACTACGACGTCAGTTGTTTCACCTTTTAATATAGCAGGATAATCTACTGTGAGTCTCTCATCAAATACCTGATTTCGCTTAGCGTTTTCTTTTGTTGCTAAAATAGCCTGCGGATCTATATCAACGGCTAGTACTTTTTTCGCACCTAATTTAAGAGCAGCTATAGCGAGAATGCCTGAACCACAGCCGTAATCGATAACTGTTTTGCCGATTAGGTCGATTGAGTCTAACCATTCTAAGCATAACGCGGTCGTGGGATGGGTTCCTGTTCCAAAAGCCAAACCTGGGTCGAGCATTACATTAACCGCAGATTCGTCAGGAACCGGTTTCCAGCTGGGGCAGATCCATAGCCGGTTGCCGAACTTCATCGGTTCGAATCGATCCATCCACTCTCTTTCCCAATCTTTGTCTTCGAGTTGTTCGAATTTTTCATGTTTGGTTTTCGCCGATAAAGGGTTCATCGCCCAGGCGCTCAGGATTGCTTTGGTATCTGTCTCAGCATCAAAAAGGAGCATCATGGAAAGCTCATTCCATAATGGTGTTTCACCTGGGGCCGGCTCTAAAATAGGCACATCTTTCGCGTCCATTAGGGTGACTGAAAGCGCACCCAATTCTAAAAAGGCATCGCCGATTAGATCAGAAAATTCATCGGTTGTTTCTAACTTCATTTGTAACCAGGGCATTCACATGGGCCTTTTAATCTTAAATAAATATTCAAAGTACTTTAAGTAGACAATCCAAAGATTGATTAAGCTGTTTCACCTGTGTATCAGACAGGCTAGATACTTTTACATTCCAAAAGTTTTCGCTCTCGCTAGCTGCAAGCTTTAATTGTTGAATTCCTTTTTGTGTTGGAACTATCCAGCGCTGACGCGCATCTTCTTTAGACTGAGCTCTAATTACCAACGAACGCTTTTGCAGGTCATCAACCAGCTTTGACATGGTGGGCAACGCGACCTTTTGTCGATCTGCTAAATCTTTCAAAGTTGAGGGATTATACTGCTTAATCATCTGTAAGACGCTGAGTTTGGCTGCTGAGAGTGATTTTTTATCATCGCCCTGCTC
>JAHRVB010000158.1 GCA_019090895.1 Kangiellaceae bacterium | reverse complement strand
GATTCAGATTCAGATTCAGATTCAGATTCAGATCAGTCTGATACTGGGTTGGTCTTTGAGAATATAACGGTTGCCGCCATCGATACCTCTCCGGAGCTTAATACTCATTTTTGGGCTGGCGCTCCTGACGTTAACAATGATGGGTGTATTGACCTTTATGTTGCGGAGCATAGAGATGGCGGTCACGATGAAAATAATGTTCCTACTGACGATATAAATAGCTCTATGTTTCTTCATGATGTGATTGATGGTCGTTGTGCGAACAGTTGGACCCATTATGCCGACGTTGAAAACTACTCGCAATCTTCTCCCCAGACTCCGCGTATTACAGCTAATAATATGTGGGGGAATTTTACCGGCAATACGAACGGATATTGGAGTTTTGGAGGGATCGATGCTGATGGATCAGACCCTGCGTTTTATGAAATTGATAATGTTAATTCTCAGGGGGAGCCTATTTATAAAGCAAAAAGAGGCTCAAATTGTGGTTCGAGGCATTTATGTATGTACGGGGATTTTTCGGGTGACGGAGATATAGATATTTTGCGGGCTGACCGAGAATCAGAAGAGCCTACCCTGGTGGTAGATGACGAGACAGGGGCTGTGCTTATTGAAGTGGATGTTGATGTTGCAGCAAAAGAACTTGATGCAGTAAATTTAATGTTTGATGTTGATGGCGATGGTTGGCCAGATATTTACGTTGTTAAGGATGGAGGTTATTGGAGGAATAACGAGGGTCTTAGTTTCACTTGGATCGCTAGCCTGCATCCGAGTTTTGGCAATCCCAGTGGTACTACAACAGAGCGGCGTACTCTTAACCACCAGGTTGTTCTAGATTTCGATAATGATGGCGATCAGGATCTGATTGGTAGTGCCGGGCAGAATGAAGTTGATGGTGTATTTTGCTTCAAGCTATATCGAAATAACAATACAAATTCTTGGGATGATGTGACAGCCACCTCTGGATTGGATGGGTGCCCAGTTAATAGCGAGTCCTTTTGGACCATTCCTTATTCAAATAGCACCATTGGAGATTTAAACCTTGATGGGTTTATGGATGTGGTGATGTTTGGTGAAACTTATGGAAATACGGCAACCCTTTTGATTAACAATGGCGATGGTTCTTTCACGATCGATCGAGGTATTGATTTTGGGGTCGCGTATAATTCCTTGGGCGCAGGAAAATCTCATGGGCAGGTTCGGGATGTGGATGGTGATGGTCTTCCTGATATTATAAAGACTCAAGATCAGAGCGGTGCTGATCATCATGCAATCGCTGTTTGGAAGAATAAGACGGTGACGAGTAATCGCTGGTTAACTGTCCGAGCTCGAGGGCTGGGAGAGAATTCAGATGGAATTCATACCTATCTGACGGTGTATAAACCTAATACGACGACGGTTGTTACCAGTTTTGAAATAAATACTCGATTCGGCAATGAATACCTAATTCCTACTTTAGGCATGGCTGAAAATGATACGGTGGATGTGAAAGTCTCCTATCCTCATGGTGGGCCTGAATACTTGATTGAAGACCTATCAACCAACCAATCAATTATCATCTTTTATGACGGTTGCGTTGACGAAGGTGTTCAAGGGGGGAGTCGATTACCGGTTAACTCTTCTGAGGCGACCTGCGATAGAAATTTAGATCCATAACTTGCCTTAAGTGTCGTAAATTCGCCGTTTAGTAAACGGTGAATTATTGACTCTTTTGGATGTGGAGAACTGCTTTGATCCGTCTGGACATGAATTGAGTGTGGGTATATCCTCTGCGCCACAGTAATTTCCTTCGAGTGGGCTGGATAATGGGTAGTAGTATGGATATAAGTGTTGTGATCCCCTTTTTTAATGGGGAACAGTTTTTTGAAGAGTGTATTCAATCAGTTCTGAGGCAGAGTCACGCGGCTAAAGAGATTGTTATCATCAATGATAGCCCCTCGCCCGAAAGTGTGAAGTTTCTTTCTCAATACGAAAATAATGCAAAGATCATTCATCTAGATTGCAATCACGGTATTTCCGTTGCTCGAAATATAGGCATCGCGAATTGCAAGTCTGATTGGATCGCTTTTTTGGATAATGATGATGTTTGGGTGGACGACAAGCTGGAGAAGCAAGTTAATTATCTCAAGAATAATCCAAGTCGAGAAGCTTGTCATACGGGCACTGAGTCATTCTCTAAAGATAGGGTGATTGAGACTTACCTCGATAAGCCTCTGTTGTTAGATATGGAGGGCGCGTTATTAATTTCTCATGTCTTGCCTTCTTCGTTTATGGTGAAAAAAACAGCGATTGAAGCTGCGGGACTGTTTGACCCGAAAGCGTCCGGATCGGAGGATAGGGAACTCACAATTCAATTAATAAAAAACGGAGTAAAAATTGGTTTTCTTAGCGAGGTTTTGGTTCGTTTCCGAAGAGAGGGGCACGGATTTTTTTCAAGTCAATGGAAACAAAAGTTCAAGTCTCATATGTACGTCTTTATAAAACATTTGGGTCAATTCAGGAAGTATAAATTAGTTCGGAGGCATTTAAATTGGATTTTTGGGCATGCTGGCTACCGATCTACCGGTATAATCAGCTTTTTTTTTAGGGGATTGGCAAGACTGTTTCGATAGACCGAAAATAGAGTGGGTTCAGAGGGCATATTGAAAGCCTTTAAAAGCGAGGCTATTTTTCTGGGGTCAAAATATATCGAATCTGCCAAGCATGGAAAAAATGGGAAAGCCTTCTTTCATAAAAGTCTTGAGTTGAAATGTTATAATTAACGAGTTTTGTGAAGATCGGGGCGAGAAGCCTATCCAGTCGGCTGGTCTGATAAAACTCAATGGTTAATGACTCTATTTGAAATTTTTTGTCTGTATAGAAGGCCGGAACACGGCGTATTTTTGGTTGATTTTCTTTAGCGACGAAGTAATACATTGAGTACAAGCCAAAGAAGCGCACATGTGTTGGGTCCGAATACCCATACACATTAGAAAAATGAGGAACAATGATCTCGATGGTCCCTTCAGGTTTTGTTATGCGATGAATTTCCTGCATCAAAGGTAGGAATTCGTGTATATGCTCCAATGTGTGACGGCTATAAATATATTCGCAGCAATCGTTAGGTATCGCCTGTAGAGGTTTATTAAGGTCAGCAACCGCATCTATTCCATCCATTTCAATATGGTCAACGGAGTAGAACCCAGGACGAGGACTTTTTCCTGCCCCGAAATTAAGTCTAATGGACTTTCCTTCTAAAAGGTCTTTTTTTAGTTCGGGGTTCAGTATTTTGATTTGTTCCTTTGGGTCCTTGTTCCCCGAAATACCCTTTTCTAATTCTGAGTTCGATGTATTCATGTATTTCCGATTGAGTTCGTTGGCTCGTCCTGTATTCATCGCCTCATAATCAGTAGCGGCGTTGCTATAGTCGGTATACTAACAACTTAATTTCAATAACTGAATAGTTAAATTGGGGTTCAGATATACTTGAATAGGCAGGAGTAATTGGGCGTACAGTTTTATTGGTTTCTCTTGGTGAATCTACATTATCCCTACCTACTTCATGTTCTTAAGTTTGGTCTTGTAGTTTTACAGAGAGCTCTTCGTGATGAATTTGAGTCTTGCAAGCTACCGAATCGTCTGTAATCTATATTTTTGCTTTCTTGGAGTGCAATGCTTCAGTACTATTGGTCGCTTGTTGCTGCGTCGAAGTGATGATGTGAAGGCGATCGAGGATGAGCATTAGAAATTATTACGACGAAGTGCTCCTGTGAGGAAAATCTCAGGATGAGGGGTGCAGGTGGTTATCAATTGTTTGACTTGGGTGTCGGTGGTTCTTTCGGGTGGTCTACTCTTAAGTTTGCTGATCAGAGTTATAGTATTATGTTTAACGGTTTAAATTAATGGCGTTTATTTTTTGGTTGTCTGTAATAATGGTATTTTACACCTATGCGGGGTATCCCGTATTGATTTGGGTGGCTTCTATAGGGCGGTTTCAGCTGAAAGCAAAGGCCGTAATCGAGTGGCCCGAGGTTACTTTTATAGTTCCCGTTTACAATGATCTAGAAAAAGCAAAAAGAAAAATTGAGAACCTGTTAGAGGTGGATTATCCTTGCGATAAAGTAACCATTCTCATGGTCTCTGATGGCTCAAATGACGGCACAGCGGAATGCCTGAGTAAAGATAACCGCATCAACTTTATTGGTTACGACGTTAGGCAGGGAAAACCTACGGCACTGAACTTGGGAGTAACGCACTCCGAATCAGACATTATTGTATTTACCGATGTACGGCAACAAGTTAAAGCTGATGCGATTAAGTTGCTAGTAGCTCGTTTGTTGGAACCTGGTGTGGGTGCCGTGAGTGGTGAGTTAGTATTGTTGGATCCTGAAACTCACACTGGGGCTCACGTGAGCCTGTATTGGCAATACGAAAAGTTTATTCGCAACGCCGAAAGTAAAGTGGCTTCCGTGGCTGGTGTGACCGGCGCACTTTATGCTATTCGCAGAAGCGACTATGTCCCCTTGGCGGCGGATACTTTGCTCGATGATTTTGATGTGCCTCTGGAAATTATACGAGCTGGGAAGCGCTGTTTGATCGAGCTGGGAGCAATCATTTATGATTTTCCTCAAGAAAATACTGCTGCTGAGAAGCTAAGAAAAATTCGTACCCTTACTGGTAATTATCAGTCATTCTTTCGTCATTCCTGGGTTTTTTCTCCCGTTAAGAATCCTATTTGGATACAGTTTATTTCACATAAGTTTTTGCGTTTGGTCGTGCCCTACTTTTTGATATCTGCTTTTATTAGTTCTGCTTTTATCAGTGGGTATTTGTCTTTTTTTGCGTTTGGAGGACAGGTGATTTTTTATGGTTTGGCGCTTACAAGTAATGCTGTCCCGAAGATGAAGGAGAATAAGGTTGTGAGTTTGACCAATGTGTTTACTGAGCTTAATTGGGCTGCGGTACTTGCCTTGAAAAATTATTTGACCCAGGGAGTGAATGTGAAATGGGATAAAACATCCTGAGTTAGATTTCAATTTGGAGGTATTTAGGGGTGTTCACTTAGAGCCTGATTCAAATTATCCCTCATTGCGCCCCTTTTTATTTTAAAGTGATAATAGTGCATCAGCTGTAACAGTTTGCGACCCATCCCCACTGCCATTAGAATAGCCTCCACAATAACAATTAATGAGGTTTGTCATGGATAAAAACCAACAGTTTCGAGACGAAGTACGTGCCTGGTTG
>JAHRVB010000157.1 GCA_019090895.1 Kangiellaceae bacterium | reverse complement strand
TGTTAGCCGGTTGACTAGGTTAGTTTTACTCGTCGGCGATAAGTCGTTTCTATCGAAGTCCTGATCGTCAAAATATTTATGCAAAATAAAATCAACATCGGCTTTGACTTCATTAAATGAAAAATTGAAGACTATAGGCTTACAGCGAAAATAGCCTAGCAGTAATATAAAATAAACCTTAGTTTCCAGCCTTCGGCATTTTTTGACTAGCGCATGAGTCTCTTTATCCAGCGAGAAATAATCTTCTCTTTCTGAATGATTTAAATTAGGTATTCCATAAAGTTCATTGATTTCTGACTCGCTAAGGATTTGAATTCGCTTGCTGACCGTCTTTGCCATATTGATACACCTTTATTATTATGAGGCGCTATCATAGCTAATTTTTGAGCAATTTGGTTTCTAAGGTTAATTTGGAGGGGATGGGCGCTAAACCCCTATTTCAGGACTATTGGCGCAATCGTACAAAACCATGTTTATCTTTTGGTGAATATTGTTTTTTGCTTCAATAAGTTTCTGTTGCTCTTTTTGTAAGCGTTTAGAAGCTTCGGGATCAACAATCTCGTTGGAGTATCCTTTTTTAGCTAATATGGACCAGACATCATCAGAAACAGAATGCAGGATTTCAGTCACAAAACGGTCTGCACGCCTGAACTGAAGCGATTCAATTACAGCGACTTTCACTTTTGAACTTTTGTCCTCTCTGGCTAATTTAGTTGCTAACTTAATGCCGTCCATTCCATTTTCACCAGCAATTGTAGAAATTATGTTTACTCTTACCGGTTCGGGGAGTACTGAAATTTGTTTATGAATATCAGAGTCAGAGCCAAGAACACTAGGTCTGAACTGGCGTCCAGCTCGAAGCGCTTGCAAATGTATTTGATCGTTGTCGTCAGAAATCAAAGGCCAAATATACGGTGCAAAATCAGCTCGACCTGTATTCATCATGAATTGAAAAGCACGATCTACGCGCCCCTTTGAATGCCACTTCTCAATAAATTTCCGTATTTGTATTTTTACTTGTTCCCATACTGCATCAGAAGACCTGTAGATCATCTCCGCTGAAAACATTGGTTCAATTGCCATTGTTACAATTACAGTTTTAGCGACAGCTATTATTCCTTGCTGACTTTCACGAGACAATCTCTCGCAAGTGAAAAGAATAGCCTCCTCCCAAAAGGGTACATCCAGCATGTTTTCGCTCAGCTCCGTTAAAGCCGATTTGTCACCTTCTTCAACACCACGAACTAATTCTTCAACTTTGAAAGATGCATACCATTCCTGAAATTGCTGATGTTGAAAAGATAAGTTACGTTTTTCACTGCCTGACTGCACAAGCATATGTAAATCAACCAATCCATCAATTACCTTCATTGGTTGGATGCTTCGTAACTCTTCAGAAAGCAGATCTCCACACCTGCTAACAGCAGAGCGTGTTTTACTTTCGGAGAGTGTAGTTTTACTAGCGACCGTCATTTCAATTGCAATCGCAGTTAACATTTCCTTATGACACTCACAAAATAATTCTCGTAGTACTTCTTTTCTTTCAGGCTCTTTTTCATGCTCTGTAACAAGCTGGTGTAATACTTCTTCCTTTGTTGTTGGTAGATTCCCGTCTTTATTGTTTTTGAGCAACGCAGTAAGATACAAAGGTATTGCGACGATTTCACTAATGCCTTGCTTTCGCCAAGCCTGATCTAAAAGCTCTTCCCCGTCAGGACCAAGTAACTTTCTGGCGATACTCAGCTGCTGATCTTGAGTAAGGGGTTCTATCTCCATCACAAGATCAATATTTGGAACATCAATCGCTTGTTTCCTAGTACTAATAATAAATCGAATATCGGCATAGTTGCGTCGTAAGCATTTTATCTCGACAACAGCACTTTTTTTGGTGTTTGTGTCGAGTTCATTCCAGCCATCCAAAATTAGAATCAACTTTCCGGAATTGGCAAGTTGCCTAAGATCATTCTCTCCATCACCGGCAAACGATGCTATTTTCAAAATGTATTCAAAAAAAGTATTCGAGTATGTTGACCAATCGCTGAGTGGGATATAGATGGCAACAGAAACACCTTCCTTAAGAACTTTACCTGCTAACTGCAAAAGTGTTGTTGTTTTTCCTGTACCTGGTGGAGCAATAATAGCAATGCTATAAGTTGTTTTGATTTCAGCTGCTAAGTCAGAAACATCAAGTATTTGTTCTTTGTTCTTATTGATGTTCCTGAGATTAAGGTATTCAGGTTGTTGAGGAGAACCGGGCATGCCTATGAATGTTAATAGATCAGCTTTTGAAGAAGCAATCAATCGCTCAGTAACAGATTGAATATCACCCTTAATCGGTGTGTAATCAGGTAACTCTAATTTATTTTGAAAATAGTCTTCTATGCGGTTAACAAAATGTATGGCAATTGAGAGCATTATTAAAAACCATCCTGAATACTCAATTTCAGGTCTTGAAGAAATAACTTTATCTAAAGCTATATTAAGGTATGGAATCCACCATGGTTGACTCACCATTCCCAGACCAGAAATCAGCAATGTGCTGACAACCCAATTTTTGTGTTTAGGTTTGAATATTTTTACTATTTCGATTACGAATTTATAAAAATTATTCATCAGTGATTTTTAATTAATGATTTCAAGACACTTACTATATCCATCAAATTGCAAACAAGCAATAACCACATCTTAATACTATAACTGCTAATATTGCGTTCTGAAGTAATGAAAATCTGATTCAATCGTAGTTTGTTAGTGGAGAAAGTTGCACTAAGCTTGGTCTTTAACATGTATCAGTTTTGGGGCAAAATGTCCGCTTTAAGATAAATGCAGACCAACAACCTAACTTGACCAATCAAAAACATTCCAACTTCACAAAACCCCATTTCTATCATCCAGCCCTAATGAGGCTTACCAATCACCTCATAGACGCCACTCGTTTTAAGCGTTACTACCACATCTTTATCGGTAGTATTTTTCCAGTACCAACCATGCACACCATTAAAAGGCACCATGGTTTTTCCTTGAGAATTATCGGCAGTAGCAATCGCATAGCTTTCAAAATACCCTGTGGTATCCCCTTCTGGTTCGCCATGAAAATCAAAATACAATGGTGTGCCATCACTTTTCCAATCGTAGGTTAGTTTAGCGTATTGCTTCATTTTAAACTTGTATTCAACGCCGCGTCTGGCAGGTACAAGAACTTGAACCTGATTGCTTTGTTCTCTTGCATCAGTTTCATTACTAGTACCTGCATTAGGGTTAGTCGTATCAGTATTGACTGAACTAGCGTCAACCACTTCTTCTGCTGCCTGCGACAAAACCGTTAGACCCAGTAATTTACCAACACCCGTTGGGTCTTGATTGTATTCCGCTGGTAAGATCAACATAAAGTAAACCAAGGCCGAAATAACGATGGCTGCGATACTTGCTTTCACCAAGGTTGCCGTTGACTGTACTGGGGTATCAGTAGAGTTTTTGTTTTCCTGCACGTTAGGATTAGTATTATCATTCATTTTTTATTCGACTCAATTAATTTAAAAAATAACCGGTAAGCTGAAGCATGGTTAGCATCAAGCCGCCACTCATTAATAAGGTGTTAGTGATGGTAGAAAATTTGAGGTAACTATCAAAGCGCCGCCAAAAGCTTAATAAAATAAAGACCAATGACAAAGCAAAGAACTGTCCCAACTCTACCCCGACATTAAAAGCAATTAAGTTTTCTAATAGCCCCTCTTCCGCCAGTTCAAATTCTTGCAATTTAGTCGCCAAACCAAATCCATGAAATAAGCCAAAAATTAACACTGCCATTTTTATATTAGGTTGAAAGCCTAACATTCGTTTAAAGCCGCCCAAATTATCAAAGCCCTTATAAACAATCGAAAGCCCAATAATCGCATCAATTAGATAAGCATTGACTTGCATATCATTCCACACACCTAACAACAAAGTGACACTGTGCCCTAAAGTAAAAAAGCTCACATAAATAAGGATGTCTCTGGTGCGATAAAGAAAAAAGATAACTCCCACCAAAAACAATAAATGATCATAGCCCGTGACCATGTGCTTTGCACCGATGTACAAAAACGGGATGATCGCTGCGCCTTCATTGGTTAATAAGAATTGTTTGGTGGCATCATCAACGCCATGGGCGAAACTGGTGACTGAAAACAGTATACCGAACAGCAATAGCAGCCCGGTGATTTTAGTTTTATGATTTATATTCACTGAATTAACTTCTTTCTCGTTATTTTAATGGAGGGATAATAAATGACTGCGAACTTGATTCATTAATTGTCGGTTTGCTGCGGTAATGTTTTCATTAGCTTGTTGTCCATCAGCCAACTGTTGCCAATTATCATCCCACACTTGTCTTAG
>JAHRVB010000011.1 GCA_019090895.1 Kangiellaceae bacterium | reverse complement strand
GGAAATGTGAGCTTGTTACATTTTGCACCTAGTGAAGCTCGAATTCGAATAGGTTTAACGGTTCGATGGCTGTTATCGAGTGGTTCAGTTGATATTTGGGAAAGAGCTGCTTTTTTCTTTTTACCGGTGGCTGAGCTAATATCACTTGAAAGCAAAACTCTTCCTTGCTGTTGTCGGACAAGAGTTGGTTCATATTTGACTAATTTTTGGGACTTTTTGGCCTGTACCAGCTCACCGTCGGATCTAAGCCCAGCATTGGGCGATTTACTCTTTGAATTACCCCGACTTGCTGGCGGCTTAGTTTTTGTTTGCTTATCATCATTCGCTGCAATACGAACAATGGACGATTTTGTCTCCAGTTCTTGATTGGTCTTAAATGATCGATTATCTGCTTTTGCTGAAAGTGACAGCAATAAAACAGTCACGCTGACCAAGCTTAATAGTTTGTTCATCTTGCACCTCTGTATAAAGACGTTATGGCGGCTAGACATTCAGAAATGTCCAGATCGTATTCGATTGACTAAATTCAAACGCATTTTAGTATTAAGGTGGAGGATAAATCGTGACGAAAACTTGACCTAACTTTGATGTTTTTTGAGCTAGAGGTAATGAGTAGTTGGGTTAAGCGATCTTTGACTAGACAGCCAGATATAGCTATTCACTTTAAAATCCACTCAAAGGATTTTGCGCTCCTAACATTCAGAATATTTGCCCATTAATGCTTGTTAACTGAAACTTCACCCCCGTAAAAGACAACTCCTTGTCGCTAGTTAAAATAATTCTATCAAAGGTAATCAGAGAAGGGAATTCATCAGCTGACTGTCTATTATTAGTTGCTAGCTGACTTCCGTGAACTGGCTAAAACTAAAATAAGGGCAATTAAAGCCGGAAGACCTTGGGTGAATAGAATACTGGTTTTTGCCGTGATGCCACCAAAGATTCCTGCAACAACAACACAACATAAAAAGAATATTTTAAAGTCGACGCGGTTCTTTAATAGCCCCCAAAATAGACCAGCAGCTAGAAAACCATTGTATAGCCCTTGGTTCATCGCTAGAACGGCCGATGATTCAGCCACTTCGGCTGTCATTGAAAATATTTTTTGTCCAATGGGGTGATTCCAAAAAAACATTTCCAATATCATAATCCCTATATGACTTATTGCTACAATTGATGTGAGAATATTCGCTAGTAATTTCATGATTTATGTCCTGTTTTTAATTCTTTTAGTTTTCTAGTTTTACCAATTTACCATGATTTGGCTATTTGTGAGCATAGCAGTTATTTTCTCTCTAAGAATTTCGTGGGCTAAGGCACATAAACCATTTCAACAGTTACTAAATAATCTTCGCCATCTTCTTCAACTGCTGCCTTTAATACCAGGTCACTTCGACCTTCACTCTCAGTCCATAAATCAATTAGAACATCCCATTTGTCACCCATCCATAAACAAAAAGATGACTCCCATGTCCCTTCGGGCAGGTCGATAAGGGATTCACCATAATCTTCGATATATTCGGAGATAAAATCTGCTGACTCTTGAGAGATCGGAGCAGTAAATCGAGGCTTACTCTTCAGGAGAAAATCTTTCTGCACAAACGCACATACAATTTCTTTGAAAATCGGACGCCACACTGTAGGGATAGACAACTGATTATTTTTCATCCTTCTCTACAATAATCTCGTTCATTCGGTTTAAAACTCTCAAGCGCAGGTTTCAAGTTGATCTGACCCCAGGGTTAAAGCGGAGACCAAATGGACAAATTTGTTATACGTTTCTGACCACATCTTGCTGCTCCTCTTTACACGATTTAATGAATTCCTCGATACTGGAAGCTAGCTCCATCTCTACAATATCCGTTAAATCAAACTCTTCCTCATGGTCTGTGATGTAGATAATCTCGTCGCTTCTACTAAGATCTACAAACAGAAAATCTCCAAATCCATCATGCCCGATTGCAAAAAAGTGGTTCGGCCACGGTCTACCAAAAAAACCATTCGTCCTTAGAACGCAATTTGATTGAATGATCCAATCGCTATCTTTTACCAAATTATCTTCAACGCAATCCAAATCGTCCAATGGAGCAAAAGGATAGTTTTCCAGTGAGCTTGTGTAGAAATACGGTAACCGAATATTTAACTCAGATTCGATCAACTTAAATTTCTCTTTCATCGTGATTAGACTCTGATTGCGTGTAACACTTCGCTAAGAAGCGCTGTCGTTTTTCTCGGCATCTTTCTTCACCGCCTGGTTATGTTCATTAGTCGGCAAAGCATCAATATATCTTGCGACCAAACCAACTAAAAATGAGGCTCCAGCTATTTTTAGTAATACAACCGGAACATGAATACCTAGTCCAAAACCTATGATAAAGCCAAACAGAACTATAGCAATGCAAATCAATACACAAGTATTACTCAGCCGTCTTGCCGTCATATATCCTCAAGTTCATTTATATCGCTCATTAGAAAAAACGACTTTGCTCGCCCAGTATTCCTTCTGCTAAATATTCAGACATCAAGAAACACAACGTTTTTGTTTGGCGAAAATTACTGACGAAGCCGATAGGTGTCGGCTGTAACTTTTCGCTAACACAAACAGGTTAATTATTTCCGTCCCCCGATAAAAAAAATTCAGTCCTTAGCCTGTAGTTTTCCTCAAACGAAACTATAGCTGCCATTAAGCCAGACACGAAAAAAATGATTGTGGAGTATGGAATAAACACTAACCCTCCTACAGCCATTGGCTTTAGAAATGGAGAATTATACGCAACAATAAAAAATACAATCGCAGCCAAAATAACCAAAATACCTACATACACAGTAACTCTTGCCAATAGTAGCAGGAACCCCAAGTTTTGTGATTTTAAATTTCGATATGGTTTCATCTCTCATTCCTTTGTAATTAGCGCTCGTGGCTGGCGAAAATTACGGCTAAAACCGATAGGTGTAAGCTGTAAGTTTTCGCTAGCCCATATTGACTATGCATTGCCAATCCCAAACATGGTGCCTACATTCTTAAAGCCATTTTTTTGAAATGTCTGATTCATAATTGATAATTGATTAGCATCTGACTCTACCTTTAAGCCGAATGGATTTAGATTAAGTAACAGCACGACGATTGAACCGTCTTCCTTTTTTTTACACTCAAGAACTACTCCATCAGGTGTAGAGATTTTTAGTGAAGTTTTGGTCTCCTTGACCAGCACCTTCGAGTTGGTTGAAAAATTATCTTTGACCAATGGGTACCATTCTGTACCTTCATTGTTAGCGGGGATATTCAACCAAACATGTGGTATATCACCATCACCGATCAATAATGGGACAAAGCCATTGAAGCTCATTATAATATTAACATTTTCAAGTGTATTGGAACCAATAACGACTTTTTCAGGTGATCTATAATGTTTAGGGAGGGAATCATTTTTCATTTTGGGTCTCCCTTTGTAAGGTGAAGGTGTCTAGGTTTATTAGTCTCAAAATGGTTGTCTACTACTCTCATTAACTCATCTTTGGCTTTGTCATCATCAGACTTAAATGCATATTTTAAAAGTAGCGAAACAAGAACTCCTAATATGACTGCTACTATTTCCCACGTTTCTAGTTTTGGTTGTTGTTTTGCAATTAATGCGGCTAGCGCTTTTCCGATTACTGATACGACAATTCCTCCTGTTCCGCCAGATACTATATTGAACCAAAATTCCGCCTTGTAAGATTTCTTTAGGATTGAGTATTCAAATCTTGTTAAATCAAAGGGTTTTTCAGCAACATACCTTTCTGGTTCCGCATCAATAAACCCCGGTACGACCAGGGGAGTATCATATACACGCCCCTCGATCACTTCGTTGTTTTCATTTTCCGAATTTTCACTCATATGGAATCCTTTCGGTGATTGTCTTTTGCATAACGCCAGACGCAAACAAAAAACGCGAGCGAATCAGCGAGTATTTTTTTTGTTTTTCCGCGTCTTATGCCTAAATTTCACTAAGCTCTCGCCTCATTTGGTTTAATAAGGATTTCGAATGCTTCTGTATTTCACCAGCAAGCTCAGCAGCCTTAGTTTGAAATGCTTCCGTTTTTTCATCTTGTTGATTCATAATGATATCAGTGAAGTCTTTCATGTATTCGTTTGTACAATCCATCGATTCTTGAGTTAAAATTTCGATTTGTTCAAATGTTTCAAGCATTTGATCTGTAGCAATCAATTTCAGGCGGTTGGATTCAGACTTTAGCTTTAATACGTCCTTTAATCCTTCTTGCATTAATGCTGAAATCTGCGAACTAAGCCAACCAATAACTTGACGCTCTTGCTCTTAATCTTCCGCTTCTGTTGCTGCTAAATAATTTTGAAGGTATTGCTCAAAAATGGGTTGCATACGTTCAGGCATTTCAATTTGATTCTTTTTACCAAAACTATCTAAATCGGTAACGTACTTACCGTATTCTGATGCTTTTAAATCGAATATTTTAAGTCTTCTATCTGCTCTAAATCGTAAGTCTTGTTCTAGTTGTTTTAGATTTCTTTCGTGACTTTGTTTGTTGAAATATACAAAACCCAACCACAAAGCATTAATAACTCCAAAAGCCCAAGCGTAGAATTCGGGATTCTCTTTTATTAATTCGTAGATTAATTGCATAATTTCCTTTTAAGCATAACGCTCAATTCAAAAATTCAGGTTGTAGTTTAACCTGAATATTTTGCAATTTCTGGTTAGGAGCCATTCTATCCGTTTGGAGCAAAATGAAACTCAAATCCTTTCTCCTTTAATGCGAGCAAATGCTCTGCATCTTCGTCGTACTCAGTATATCGACTTACAAACTCTCGCAAAGCCTCTTCATTAATTTTAGAATTATCTATTTTATGCTGATTGAAATCCCAGCCATTAGAAATTCCTAAACATTTTGCAAATTCCAATCCTACGGTAGATCCTTCACCTATTCCGAAAAGAGTAAGATTTATAATTGCTCCTTCTTGCGTTTCTTTATAGTAGATCTCGCTGTATTCGAGATGATTTACAATATCTCTCGAAAAAGGACCAATCGCAATTACTTCCGCAAACATTCCCATGTTCTTTAGTGCTCCTAACAGCTACATCAAACGCCAGTGGATCTTATCACCGCGCGTCATATTTCTTGAACGTAAAATCAAGACTAACGGACAACCATAGGTAAATCAATTAGTTATGTTTTCGCACCACAACTCTCACTCTAGCTGATCACGCTTGGTTTTGATTTAACTGGTCAGCAATGCAGAACAACATTCGACATCCCATCATGAGATAGCGGATTTAGTTCAAGTGCTTAGTAGCGGGGATTAAAGTAAATTCGATTGAGACAAGAACCTTGCGCGCGTGAAAAAGGGTTCTATCTCAGATAATTATTTTGCAACTAATCCGAAATTAGCAACCGAAATCCAAACACCGGAAACCCTTGTTGCGAAAAATCTAGATCACTGGATGGTTTAAACCCCAACTTTTCATACAACCCCCAAGCTGTCTTCATCGCTTGGGTGGTATGCAGAATAACTTGGTTATTGCCGTCTAACTTGGCCAACTTAATACATTCTTGAGTGAGAGCTTTACCAATTCCCATTGATCGAAATATTGTGTCGACACTGAGTAGTCGAATACCGGAAGCATTTAATTGCTGAGTAGCAGTTCCGCCCGATCCATACATGGACATATCGCTGTAATAAACAACACCACCCACTAACTCATTTTGCTCAGTGAGAGCAACTAAAACCTTTGTGTGCTTTT
>JAHRVB010000156.1 GCA_019090895.1 Kangiellaceae bacterium | reverse complement strand
TCCCTTCTGCCTCACAAGCTGGTACGAACGCGAGAAGATAATTTCGGTATAGCAATCTTCAGCAAATACCCTTTCAATACTAAGGAGTTTCTTTATTTGGGTAATTCAACAGTACCTAGTTTAAAAATCGGGTTCTCAATTGATAATCAACAAGTCACTCTAATTACAACCCACCCTGTTCCACCTGTAAGCACCGAATACTATAAGTCTCGTAATACTCAATTGAATGAGTTGTCTATTCTATCAAGAAACGTAGATGAACCATTGATCGTGGTTGGCGACCTTAACGTTACAATGTGGTCTCATGCATACCGGTCACTTGGCGAGAAAACAGAATTATTAAATACAAGACGAGGTATTGGAATTCTGCCCACATGGCCTTCAAACTTGCTTCCATTTATGATCCCCATCGATCATTGTTTGGTGTCAAAAGAATTCAACGTCTTAGATATGAGAATTGGTAGGGATATTGGTTCGGACCATTTGCCTTTGATCATTGATTTAGAATTAAGACATTAATTCAATGCTTGAACAATTAACAAAAACTGGAAAACAGCTAATCTATGTCAACCTAAGCGGTAGTGCCATTGCATTAAACTGGGTCGAAAAAAATGCATCTACCATTGTTCAAGGGTTTTATCCTGGAGAGACAACGGGCACCGCACTTGCTCGGCTAATCTTTGGGGATTTTGGCCCCTCAGGTAAATTGCTCGTCACTTTCTACCGCTCTGTCGATGACCTGCCAGATTTTAAAGATTATGCGATGGCAAACCGCGCTTACAAATACAATCGAGGCGAGGTTCTTTACCCCTTCGGTTTTGGATTAAGTTATGCCGATATTAATTATGAGCAATTGTCTCTAAGCTAGTCAGATTCTAAACAATTGCTTGTGACAGCCGCCGCGTCTAATTTATCGAATTTTGATACAACTATATCTTTCAACGCTCGATGTTCCGGTCACAGTGCCCATAAGAGAGCTTGCCAGCTTTAAACGCATTGGCTTTGCGGCCAACAGTAAACAGTCTATTTCTTTCACTCTAGAACCAGACGAACTAAGTTATATTGATATTATCAGTCAGGTTCAGATTTATCGGGGTCGTTTGCAGGTATCCCTTGGCGCTGGGCAAGGAATCAAGTTAGATGATAAAAAAGTAGTGACTGCTAGTATAAACCTAAAACCTTGAAGCGACAGTTCGAGATTTGTTTAGAAACTTAAACGAAAAAGCGAGCGTCACTTAAGTGACGCTCGCTTAAATTTACCCTATTTTTCTATCGATAATCATCCGGCGACGGACAACTACACATCAAATTACGATCACCATAAACATCATCAATCCGATTAACGCTTGGCCAAAACTTGTTATTCTCTTGGCCTGCAACAGGAAAGATCCCGTCTTTGATTGAATAAGGTTTATTCCAATCCAATAAATCGACTTGGGTGTGTGGTGAATTAGTCAATGGATTATTATCCGCCTGCCACTCGCCATTTTTCACTTTGTCGGTTTCTTTTTTGATTGAAATCATCGCGTCAATAAAACGATGTATTTCGCATAACGGTTCACTTTCTGTAGGCTCAATCATAAACGTTCCAGCCACTGGAAACGACATTGTTGGTGCGTGAAATCCGTAGTCCATTAAACGTTTTGCAAAATCGACTTCAGTAATACCTGTTTCAGCTTTAATTGGTCTTAAATCCACTATACATTCGTGCGCGACTTTATCATTACGTCCACGATACAAAATTGGATAATGCTCGCTCAACTTGCTGGTCAAATAATTTGCATTTAACAAGGCCATCTTGGTTGAATGAGTCACGCCTTCCTTACCAAGCATGGCAATATACATCCAGGTAATTGGTAGTACTCCCGCACTGCCAAATGGCGCTGCGGAAACTGCACCGTTTGATTTTTTAACACCGGCAACTTTTGTAACGGCGTGATTCGGCAAAAATTCTGCTAAGTGTTTTTTAACACCAATAGGTCCAACACCTGGACCACCGCCACCATGTGGAATAGAAAAAGTCTTGTGTAAATTTAAATGAGAAACATCTGAGCCCATTAAACCCGGCGAAGTTATACCAACCTGAGCATTCATATTAGCGCCGTCCATATATACCTGACCGCCGTGCTCATGAATCAAATTACAGATATCGATAATTGACTCTTCAAACACACCATGTGTTGAAGGGTAAGTGATCATTAAACAAGATAGATTTTCAGAGACTTGCTCGGCCTTTGTTTTTAAATCCTCAACATCAACATTACCCTTTTCATCACAGTTAACAATCACTACTTTCATGTTAGCCATTTGAGCACTCGCAGGATTAGTTCCATGGGCAGAGCTTGGAATCAAACAAATATTACGGTGACCTTCTCCACGCGATTCATGGTATTTATGGATTGCAACTAATCCTGCGTATTCACCTTGTGCGCCTGAGTTAGGTTGCAACGAAACAGCATCATAGCCGGTAATTTCGGCAAGCCATGCTTCTAAATCACTGGTCAGTTGCTGGTAACCTTTGGTTTGCGCAGAGGGTGCAAACGGATGAATATGAGCAAAACCAGGCCAAGTGATAGGTAGCATTTCCGAAGTTGCATTAAGCTTCATGGTGCAACTTCCCAGCGCTATCATTGCATGAGCGAGTGAAAGATCTTTATTTTCAAGTCGTTTTAAATAGCGCAGCATTTCAGTTTCAGAATGATGTGTATTAAAAACTTCGTGAGTCAGGAATTCATCATTTCGAAGAAACGCGGTTGGCAACACTTCGACGGCTTGTGCTTGTTGGTCGAGTTGTGCAATTTTGTCTAATTCTAAAGGATTTTTGTCACCAGAAATAATGCTATAAAGTGATTGTAAGTTAGCAATATCAACCGTCTCGTCAATAGTCACACCGAGTTGTCCATTACCGTCAATTCTTAAGTTCACAGATACAGCTTGAGCTCTAGCGACGATTTCATCACAATTATTAGAACAGTCGAACGTAAGCGTATCGAAATAACTATTATTCACTAAACTCACACCTTGAGTTTGAAGTGCGGTAGCTAAAATTTGAGTTTGTCGATGAATACGATTAGCGATTCGTTTTAATCCGTCCGGTCCATGATAGACCGCAAAAAAAGCGGCTATGTTTGCCAACAAGACTTGTGCAGTACAAATATTCGATGTGGCTTTCTCTCGCCGGATATGTTGCTCACGGGTTTGCATTGCCATGCGAAGGGCTGGTCGTTCATTAGTATCTATGGAGACACCAATTATTCTGCCGGGAATAGAACGTTTGAATTTATCGCGAGTCGAGAAGAAAGCGGCGTGCGGTCCGCCGAACCCCATCGGAACACCAAAACGTTGTGATGATCCTAGAACAATGTCAGCGCCTAAAGAGCCGGGTGACTTAAGCATTACTAGGCTCATAATATCAGCGGCTACGGCAACAATCGTTTTGTTTTCTTGGAACGCACTGATAATTGGTTCAAGATCTAATACTTCACCAGTAGAACTTGTGTATTGAACAAAAGCACCAAACACATCGTGTTCTGCTGCTGTAAGTGGGTCGCCAATGATTAGTTCAAAGCCGTAATGCTCTGCTCTTGTTTTAATGACATCAATGGTCTGAGGAAATGCATTCTGGTCAACGAAGAATCGATTTGATTTCTTGTTTTTAGAAACCCGTTTGGCCATGGCCATTGCTTCTGCTGCTGCCGTCGCTTCGTCAAGTAATGAAGCGCTAGCTAATTCCATGCCCGTAAGATCAATGGTCATTTGTTGGTAAGTGATAATAGCTTCTAACCGACCTTGTGCAATTTCTGGTTGATACGGTGTGTAAGCGGTATACCAGCCTGGGTTTTCTAACACATTTCTTAGGATAACTTTGGGTGTAATTGTTGGATAATAACCCATGCCTATGTAACTAGAAAACACGTCGTTTTTAGCAGCGATTGCAGCGATCTCTTCCAAAGCTTGTTGCTCTGTTCGAGCTGATGGGATATTCAACTCGCTGGTTAAGCGAATTTTATTGGGGACAGTTTCTATCAACAAATCGTCGAGCGTTTCAATGCCGAGAGAATCCAACATCTGTTGGGTTTCTTGTTCGTCGGGACCAACATGCCGCTCGATAAATTCGAGGTTATTTTGTAACTGGTTTAGGCTTGATTTCATCATCATCCCCATTAGAGAATTTTTGTGCTAGGTCGCTATAGCAACTTTTTAGAACTGAATAAATTGCTATTTGGCAAACAAAAAGCCTCAATAATCTATTGAGGCTTTATATCGAACCGGTAATGCGCAAATGCGTCTGTTTTACGATTAGTCTTCGATTTCGTTCTGATAAGATTCGGCATCGATAAGCCCATCTAATTCAGATAACTCGGAAGGTTGCATTTTGAACATCCAACCATCGTCGTAAGGCGATGAATTAACAGTCTCAGGTGCATCTTCTAAGTCTTCATTAACGGCTATGACCGTACCCGAGAGCGGCGCAAAAATATCGGAAGCAGCCTTAACGGACTCAACCACTGCGATTTCATCTTCTAATGCGACTTCGCTATCAACATCAGGTAGCTCTACATATACTACATCACCTAACAGTTCCTGTGCGTGATCTGTAATCCCAATGGTTACAGTACCGTCATCTTCCAATCTCACCCACTCATGTGAACTAATGTATTTTAGGTCGCTTGGTACATTACTCATTTTTATTTCCTCATTATTCAAAACGTCACTTATTTCTAGTGCGTTATTTTACACCAATGCTTTTCCCATGCGAACAAAAGAAGGCTTAACAACTTTGGCTGGGATTTGTTTACCACGAATTTCTAACATTACTGAATCACCCGTTGATTTAGGGACCCGAGCAATACCGATACTTTTCTTCAAGGTCGGAGACATCGTCCCACTAGTTGTCTCCCCTTCGCCAATACCGTCGATTATTACTTTCATATGTGACCGGATAACACCTTTTCCTTCTAGTAGCAGTCCAACCAATTTAGTTTTTACACCGGCTTCTTTTTGCGCTACCAAGGCAGATTTACCGATAAAGTCACGCTCTTCAGGCACCCAAGTAATGGTCCAAGCCATATTAGCTTCGAGTGGAGAAACACTTTCATCCATTTCATTACCGTACAAATTCATGCCAGCTTCGAGTCTTAAGGTATCGCGCGCACCGAGTCCGCAAGGTTTGACACCCGCTGCGACCAACTTATTCCAGAAATCACTCGCCTGTTCGGCAGGAACTAGAATTTCATAACCATCTTCACCGGTATACCCTGTTCGTGCGATGAAATAACCTTCGCAGTCAGCGGCAAAAAAGATTCCAATATCCTCGACCGCTTTTTGCTGTGCTGCTGAAAAAACCGATTTTGCTTTTTCAATTGCATTAGGTCCTTGCACTGCTAACATTGCATATTCAGTATTTTCTTCAACAGAAACTTCAAAAGACGTCGCTTGTTTACTCATCCAGGCCAGATCTTTCTCTCGAGTCGATGCATTGACGACCACTCGATAAAAGCTGGAATCAATAAAGTACACGATTAGATCATCAATCACTCCGCCTTCTTCATTAAGCATACCGCTATACAGTGCTTTTCCACTTTGCTTTAACTTATCAACGTCATTGGCTAGTAAATACTGCAAAAAACTTTTGGCTTTTTCACCTTTCACGTCAACAACGGTCATATGGGATACGTCAAACATGCCGGCATCTTGCCTTACAATATGATGTTCTTCCATTTGAGAGCCATAGTGCAGTGGCATATCCCAACCACCAAAGTCGACAATTTTTGCACCCGATTCCAGATGATTATTGTAAAAAGGAGTTTGTTGACCCATGAGTAATATCTCCGCGATCACGCAATAAGAAAGTTAGCTGACTAAGAATTAGACGGATTATACAGAGCGGATTTAACAATTTAAACCAAAATGCTGTTGTTTTTAAGAGAAATATACGGAGTTTATATGTTAACTATATGAATATAACGCACTAATCGAGACATTCCGTTTAATAACCGGAATTCATTGTTAATACCGGTTTTAAATTATAGTACTGTTGATAGCTTGATCACCAACTTCCGGTATTTTCCATGTGTGACCAAGGCTTTTGAATCGGAAGGGGTTTTCCCGACTGAAGCAGTTCGATTGAAATATTGTTGGGATCTTTAACAAATGCCATATGACCATCTCTAGGGGGCCTGTTAATAGTCACACCTATCGATTGTAGGTGCTCACATACTTTATAGATATCGTCAACTTCATAGGCTAAATGTCCAAACTGGTCGCCACAGCTATAATCATGTTCGCCCCAGTTGTGAGTTAACTCTACCATCGCCGAGTGCTCATTCTCGCCCAAGAAGTAAAGCGTAAATTGGCCTGCTTCAACCCGTTTTTCACTAATTAACTTTAACCCAAGCCCTTTGGTATAGAAGGCTATCGATTCTTCTGGTTGATTAGTGCGAATCATGGAGTGTAAGAATTTCATTAGGATTTGTCCTTGTTTTCAAATTCACCTTCAATGGTACGACTATCATTTTGGGAAGAGTGTTGATAAGTATGCGAATTTTGTTGATTAAACGATTGATCGTTAAACGAAGCGGCTTTAAAAGTACCCGCGCTAATCAGTTTGCTAGCGAGCGCCAATCTAAGCTGCGGAATCATTAAAGTAAAACCTATGGCATCCGTTACAAAACCAGGGGTTAACAACAAACCACCAGCAAATAACAATTGAGCAGCCGCCGCCATTTCGGTCGCAGGCATATTTCCTTTAGCCATGCTCAATTGAATGTCTTGCCATGCTTTGAATCCTTGCTGTTTGAGGAGATTAACCCCCAAAACTGCAGTGGCCACAACGATAATTAAGGTCCAACCAAGTCCAATCACATCGCCAACCTGAATAAATACCCCAATTTCTATAATTGGGACTAAAATAAATAGAAAGATTAAAAATCGAAACATTGAAGTTCTCTGGTTCAATCAGCGCTTTTTTTGTAGGCGCAGTGAGTCGGAAAAGAAAAGTGCGTAATTCGCTAGGAATTCGCTAAGCTAACGCTATCTTAGCTTGAGTAACTTTGTTTTTCTAGCTCATTTAATTGGCTATGTTATTGATATTTAATATACCTGAATCACATTTTCCAAATTTTTTTTTGATTTCACGATCATATCTTACATAATTAATGGAATTGTTCTTAAAAACAAGAACACCAAGCAATACAGGGTCAGAGCTTAGTAATGGTAGAAACACTAACAAACAGCAGTCCAATTCCGCCTGAAGTGCAGCGGCAATTTCTACGGCGTACCCCAATTAAATTGAAGCAGTTCTCTAGATTGCTCAATGACATGCTCAATCAGCAAGTCGATAGTTTAAGGGTCAAAGCATTACTGTCCCAGGTAACCAAAACGCGAGAAGCTTGTTTAAAACAAGAATTTGAATCAACCGGCCGGTTATTGCACCAGCTAATGAAACTGCTTGCAATGGATCGTGAATCGCTCGAGTCTCAAAAACCATTACTTAGACGCCTTTCTAGAAAACTATTGGAGCACTCTGACAAGCTTGAAATGGGCGTGAAACCACAAAAAGTACCTGTGCTCCCAGCACAAGAAAAACCGCTTCCTGCGCCCGAAGAAGTATCTGAAAGCAACGATAAGGAACTCGATAAACCCGCTCTAGACTCTAATGAGTCTGAACTAGAGGAAGAACCAGAGCTGGATGAAGGGCAAACAACCCCATTTGGAATGTATTTAGACAAGGGCCAACTCATTTTTGTTGATGATACAACCAGCCAAACTGACGGCTTAAGCAGTAAAGAACTCTGCGAACAATTCGATAGCATGGGTGTTGAGTGTTCTCTCACAGCAAATTTTGAATCCGCCGTAGAGCAAGCTGAAGCGAATCGAAACAACGTAATCATCGCTTCGCTTAGACATGTTGATTCACTAAAGGTCCGAGCAGACGAAGCGATTGAGGAACAGAAAATTCCGCTCATTTTTATAGCAGACGAAGACAATCAAGAAAATCGCGCTAAAGCAATTCGAAATGGTGGTAGTGGGTTTGTGGTTGAACCTGCCTCTATCTCAACCATTTGTAAACAAATAGAACAGATCTACGATGTACATGCCGACACACCAAAACGAGTTTTGGTGATGGAAGATTCAAAAGCGCAAGCCCGTTATTATGAAAAGGTACTCAGCAAAGGTCCGTTTGAAGTTCTGGTGGTCAATGACCCTTCAGTGTTCCTTGAAGCATTCCGCGGTTTTGACCCAGAGACTGTGCTAATGGACATGCAAATGCCTGATTCGTCCGGCATAGAGTTAACCCAATTGATTCGTCAGCTACCCCGCTACGCTCATTTACCGATTATATTTTTATCGGCGGAAGAAAACTTAAGAAAGCAGAATCAAGCATTAATGTCTGGCGGAACAGCTTTTATCGTGAAACCGGTGCAAAAAGATCAGCTGATGTTTATGGCAAATTTATTTACTCAACGATACAGAGATCTAAACCCACAAATAGACGTTAACCCTGACACAGGATTACCCTATAGCCCACAATTTAAACAAATGATAGCCCTCGAATCGGAGCGCATAAGCCGAACCCCTGGCTCTATCGCATTAGCGATCATTAGCCTTGACGGCTCAGAAGAATTAGCTAAAAGTGCCAATTATTCGTTTATCAACAGTACCTTGCTTCAGCTAGCATTGTTGCTCAAAAAACGATTACGAAAAACCGATATTATCGGTCATGTTGATAGCGGCAAATTGGGCGTTATATTAACCTCCGGCAGACACCCAGATTGGATCACCATAATGCGAACGGTTCAGCAACACTTTGCTGATATATCGTTTCATCTTCAGCATAAAGATAAAGCCATGAGCGTCAGTATCGGTATTTCCTCTCTTAAATCCAACTTTAATGCTCACCAATGGTTAGAACGCAGTCACAAAGCGCTTGAAACCGCAATAGAATCGGGAGATTCAGGACTCGTATGCTATGAAAATGAAGATGGTTCGAGCTAAAATATAAATGAAGTGCCTGAAGTTTCGGACCAAAAATGAAACAATTTTCTGATTACTCAGTCAAAACAAATGTTCGGCTTACTTAAGATTTAACCTTGTTAACTGGATTAATATCAAGATGAGCCGATAAGCTTTACAGCAAAACCGATCGATAACGCGATTCAAGTTGAATTGTCAGTTCGATAAGAACGAGACTATTAATGAAAACTATTTTATCCAGCATCACTGCATTTTTAATATCGCTTACTATCCTCTCTACCGCCCCATTGGTTGCAAAAGAGCAGGATTTCTCTAAGTTATTCGGTGGCAAATCTGATTTCTTGGATGTTAATGATGCATTTAAATTAAATACCGAAATCGTCGACGATGAAATTATTGTGCGTTTTGACATAGCCGATGAATACTACCTCTATCGCAGTCGATTCGAATTTAACGCGAAAGGGGCTTCTCTGGGAACAGCATACATTCCCGGTGGCAAGAAGAAAGTTGACGAATATCTAGGCAACGTTGAGGTTTATTATCACACTCTTGAAATAAGCGTACCGTTTGTCGCACAAAAAAAGGAATTCTCTTTCTTAATAGAATTTCAAGGTTGCGCCGAAGCTGGCTTGTGTTATCCACCTGAAGAAAAAACGGTTTACTTAACTGCTGACTCAGTCACTACCGCAAGTGGAAACAAAGTTAATACCGCTATTGCGACAGAAACAAGTGCCATTGTTTCTGAAAGCACGCCGAATTCAGCCACCAAAAAGAAAGCAAAATTTGTCCCTAAGCAAGAAGAACTATCCAATTTTTTATCCGACAAAAGCCTGTTAGAGATTGTCTTTTATATGATTCTACTTGGAATCGGGCTGGCATTTACACCGTGTGTTCTGCCGATGGTGCCTATTCTATCCAGTATCATTGTGGGTCAAGGTGATAAAATTACGACCCGTCGTTCATTCTTTTTATCACTGACTTATACTCAAGCCATGGCTATTCCTTTTGCTGGCATCGGTTTATTAGTTGGTGGAGCCAGCCAACTTTTTGGCGTTGATATTAATACTAATACTTTACAAGCACCTTGGTTCGTTATTCCCGCAGCCGTTATCTTTTTGTTATTATCACTTTCTATGTTTGGATTCTATGAGCTGCAACTACCAGCTGGCATGCGCAACAAACTATCCAACCTTTCTAACGATCAGCAAGGGGGTACTTTGACTGGTGCAGCAATTATGGGTGCACTGTCTGCTTTAGTCGTTTCCCCTTGTGTCACGGTTCCAGTGGCTGGTGTTTTACTCTACATTGCTCAAACAGGCGACGCCACTATCGGCGGAGTAGCGCTCTATTCATTGGCTGTTGGCATGGGCATTCCTTTATTAATAGTCGGCGTTGGCGGCGGTAAATTATTACCCAAAGCGGGCGCTTGGATGAACGCTGTAAAAGCCGCTTTCGGTGTTGGCATGATTGCTATGGCTTTATACATCACTAAACACATCATTCCCGAAACCTTAAATCTCATTTTATGGTCGATTTTACTCATCGTTACTGCCACTTATATGGGTGCATTTTCAGCTGTTGTATCAAACAATGCGAAGCTTTGGAAAGGCCTAGGTTTATTTATTTTCATCTACGGATTATTGCTCATAGTCGGCGCCGCCATTGGCAACGGGGAATTGCTCAAACCACTCAAGGGGCTAACCGTCGCGCAGGTACAAACAAACGGTTCAAACTCTGGTGCTTCAGGGCACCCCAGTTCAACAGACTTTGAACGAGTTAAAACCATTGCCGATGTTGAAAAAATTGTGACTGAAGCCAATGCAGCTGGTAAAACAGTGATGTTCGATTTTTTTGCCGTTAGCTGTACTGCATGTTATGAATTTGAAGAATTGGTATTCCCAGTTCCCGAAGTAGTTGCAGCATTATCTAACAGTGTTTTAATACAAGCAGACGTCACTGCCAACGATGCAGAAGACAAAGCACTGATGAAACATTTTGGAGTGGTTGGGCTGCCAAGCATATTGTTTTTCGATAAGAATGGTTTCGAAGATAAGCGACTACGCGCTATCGGTTTAGAAGATGCTGAAGTATTTGTACAACGCATAGAAGCAGCGTTCACAGCTAACCTGTAAGTCTCGCTTCACTTGGGACAATTTCTTTTTATCAATCGTCTTATTGGGATGAGGCGATTAGGTTCTGACTGATTCACTTAAAATTCAATTATAGTTCAATGTTCGGTAATTGAATCATGCTGTTTCCACCCTGTATGATCCAAAAATGCTTCAACTCGATTATCTTAGTCCTACTAAATACCACATTCTTTCTGACCATCGAATTCTTTGTTACCAAGAATTTGGCGACACTAAGGGTATGCCTGTTTTTTACTCACATACCACCTCTGGGTCAAAAGCCGAAGGTCAATTTTTTCATAAAGCCGCCAAGCATTTCGGATTACGCTTGATCTGTATGGATAGGCCAGGCATTGGCGGTTCTAGCTATTTACCGAAACGTACTCTTCTCGACTACCCGAAGGATGTCGTTGAACTCGCTGACGAACTTAGATTCGATAACTTTGGAGTGATGGGTTGGTCTGGTGGTGGCGCCTATGCATTGGCGACCAGTTGCGCAATTCCCGAACGGCTACTTTTTTGTTCTATCATTGCTGGGCATACTAACTTTCAAAAGATTGATAGACCTACCGAACATATTCATTCATCCGTTGAAAAGCTCATTGCTCGTAACCATCAAAAGCACCCTGTATTGCTTAGAATTTACTTAGACTTATTATCGATTACAATTAAGACTCTTCCTAAATTGTATCTACGATCTTATCAAACAAACCCCAGCCACTCTGATAGGTCAATTATGAAAAACGAGAAAGTAAGAACGATATTGTTTCGTACCCAACAAGAAGCATTTAAAGAAGGTAGCAAAGGGCCAACTAAAGATATTTCGATTCAATATTCTGATTGGGGATTTGCTCTTGAAGAAATAAAAATAGAAGTTGATATCTTTCATGGGGAAAACGATCAAGTGGTGCCAATTTCATTTAGTCAAAATAACCAACAGTCAATCCCAAACTGCCATTTGAATGTACTCGCTAATCAAGGTCACCTGTTTCCTTGTGTTGATAACCATTCCATTATTAAATTGGCTGCGGATAAATCGATGACCAAACGATGCTCTATTAGATCCCATTAATAAATGGCTGTTAAGAAACTCTATTGAAGAGCGCCAGTCGCTTTTAACCGTTGATGAATAATCTCCGCTAATCTGTAATAACCCTTTTGATTAAAATGAACTGAGTCCGACTTCATCGATGGACTTTTGATAATTTCTGCCACAGTTTCACCATCAAACACCAATTGATATTTTTCTGCCAATTCAGCATACAAAGGTGCGGACGAAGAAAACAGACTCTTTTTAGGAATGCCCATTAATATTACCGGCACTCCGTCAGAGTTCGCGCGTTCGATCATTTTGGACAAGTTGGACTTTGTCTGGTCCATTGAGAGGTTACGTAATATATCATTGCCACCCTCCATCAAAATAATCAGATCAGGTTGCAATTGATCAAGTAACCTATTAAAACGACTGACACCTTGCTCAGTCGTTTCCCCCGAGACTCCGGCATTGATCACTTGTAATCCACTCAGCTTAGCCAACTGGCTTGGGTAGCTGTGTTCTTTGTTAACGCCGACACCAGAAGTTAAACTGTCACCAAATGCTAGAATGACCTGTTCTTCAGATAATTCAGGCAATGACTCGCTCGAACAAGCTGCAATCAAAACGACTAGATAGACGCTAAATAAGAACCGAAAAATCATAGTTTGAGCATTTCTTTTGCGTGGGATATGGTTTTGTCAGAAATGACCTTTCCACCAAGCATTCTTGCAATTTCTTCTATTCGCTGTTTTTGGTCGAGCTCATTGATTTCTGTAGTTGTACTATCAGAGAGCTTGGTCTTACTAGCCACCAAGTGTTGATTACCACAAGAAGCAACTTGAGGTTGATGAGTTACACACAACACCTGCCGCTTATCCGCCAGCTGTTGCAATAAAAGTCCGACAGTTTCGGCTGTCGCGCCACCGATACCGACATCCACCTCATCAAAAATAATACAAGGTACAAGTTGATGTTCGGACGTGATCGTAGAAATCGCTAAACTAATTCGAGATAGTTCTCCACCTGAAGCGACCTTATTTAACGGTTGAAGTGGTTGTCCTGGATTAGCCGAAACCAAGTATTCGATATCTTCTAGCCCCAAAGATGAATAAGAATCTTTCGACTTAATCTGTATAGAAAATTGACCACCTTCCATTGCTAACGGTTGTATTTTGGCGGTTACTTTTTTCTCTAGAGTGCGCGCTATTTTAGTTCGACTAGCGGTGAGGAGTTTCGCCTGACATAGATAGGTTTTTTCCGCGTCGTTATATTCCTTTTGGATTTTGATTAAGGCATCGTCATCTGATTGAAGCTGTTGCAAGTCATTTTGTAGTTGACTAAAGTGTGCTGGAAGTTCTGTGAGCGCTACATGATGCTTTCGAGCGAGATCATGGAATTGACTCAGTTGTTGATCCAGTTCCAATAATCGTTCTGGATCACATTCAAGATTTTCCGAGTAGCTCTGCAATTCTTGATTCGCATCTTGCAATAAGGATTCTGCATCCGTTAGGGTTTCTGCAATTCCGTGAAGTGTCGGGTCAATGGTGAGTAATTTGCTAATTTGTGATATCGCCTCCGTTAACGCGCCAAGTACAGAACCAGATTCATTAGTTGAGAGCGCATTCATCGCTTCCGACGCAATCAATAATCGGTCCTGAGAGGTTGCTGCTTTTTGATGAGATATTTCCAACTCATCGAGCACTGATTGTTCCGGATTCGATTGTTCTAATTCTTCTACCTGATAAACCAACAATTCACGTTGGGAGTCGCGAGTCTGTTTTTCCGCTTCTAGGCGCTTTTTCTTCTCTCGAATAGTATTTAGTTGCTGATAGGCCAAAGTAACATTACTGATTAAATCTTGATGATTGGCAAATCGATCTAATAAGTTCAGTTGTTCTTTATTTTTGAGTAAGGATTGGTGGGCGTGCTGACCGTGAATATCGACTAAAAACACTCCAAGACCTTTCAATTGTGCTTGAGTGACATTACGGCCATTAATGTAACATTTAGAACGACCACCTTTGATAATGACCCGCCGAAGAATACACTCAAACTCAGCTTGCGGCTGGATCACTTCTTCGCTGTCGTAGTCGTCAAGTAAGTCATTCTCTTGTAACCATTGATAACCGCTACTTGCTGCATCGATCGAAAAAATGGCGCTGACTTCTGCCTGCGATGCACCTGGAGAGATGGCCGTCTGCTCTGCTCTTTCGCCAAGGGTTAAACCAAGAGCATCAATAACAATAGATTTTCCAGCCCCTGTTTCGCCGGTAATAACGGTCATACCTGCGCGCCAATCTAACTGGAGTGATTTAATAATGGCGAAATTTCGGATGTCGATGGATTGAAGCATAGCTCTAATACCTTCTATCGAGAATGGTAGAGTCAAGTTGACCAATTTTATAGCAACCGAAGGTTAAAAGCTACTTATATGGGTAGTACTTAGTAACAGTGACACCACTAAGAACTGTGTAAATATGAATTAGGATGAAATCCTGTAGTCATTCAGTTATAAACAACTTTCGTAGTGTTAACTTTCTAGTTGGATAGAGTGAATGACCATTTTGCTATCAGATCAAATTGACATCATATCCGCCGCTCAAGACAAAGGAATGATTTACCTAACGATCTCCGATCATCTGGATTGGCAGTATCAAGATAAATTACTGTTGCTACAGCAAAAAATAAATCACTATCTCGCCTATATTGAATCGGGTGAAATGGCACTCAAGGATCCTCAAGCCAGTTTTTTAAATCCAATTATTTGTCTTGTCTGCCAGTATCATCCCAATAATCAAGTGATCGAATTCTTAACGAAAGTTCAAGGAATCGTCGAAGAAGCTGGTTTTAGTTTTGAGTGGCGGTTATTCGATATTGAATCAAATCAATTTAATCCGAATAGAGGAGAGACAACCGAATGGAAATAATAAGAGCGATCTTTATCGCCGGTTTACCGACGGCATTGGTTGGATATGCTCTGATCTATTGGTCAATAAAGAAAGACTATATCTCAGCCGATGATAGTATCGCTAAGCTTAAGCAAAAAAAGAAAGAGAGTGACGACAGTGATTCTGACTTTAAGCTAAATCCTATTCACCAAAAATGGCTCTTTTTCGGCGGCGGTTATTATGGCACTATGGCGTTTGCGACTTATCTGCATGTAGAAGCGATTGAGATCTTCGACTTTTTCGCCGCCTACACTTCCTGGGATAATTTGATGGAGCAACTTTCATTCGCATCACTTATTGGTCTAGTGATAGAAAGTTTTTTAAACATTGTCCCTGCCTTCTTATGGTTTCAATATTGGCCCGGCTTAATTGAAATAAAAATAGGTTGGTATTGGCTCGCGGCTTCTTATGCGGGCTATCAAATTGGCGCTTATGCAGCAAAATATATCAGTAAGAATAATGCGATAGGTTACTTATGAAAACCAACACTATACTGTTAATACTACTATTCTGCTCAATTCCTGTACTCGCGGAATCAACTGAAAACTATCTAGGTGTGTGGCAAACCATTGACGATAAAACCAAGCGACCGCGTTCACTAATTACGCTTTCAATGGTTAGTAGTGAGCTTACAGCTCATATTACTAAGATTTACCCGAAAGAAGGCGACATCAAAGATCCTATCTGCCAAAAATGTAAAGGCGATCTAAAAAACCGATCAGTGATTGGTTTAAATATTCTAACCGGAATGAATTTTGATGGTGAAGTTTGGACCGACGGGGAGATACTTGATCCGGACAACGGCAAGCATTATGACGCGAAGATATGGCTAGAGGGAGAGCGATTAATGGTTCGAGGGTATATCGGTTTTTTCTTTCGCACTCAAGAGTGGGTTCGCCTTGAGACAAAGAATGATTGACCTTAGAATGCGCTGTGCCTGGTAATCTTATAACTTCCATGCGCCAGTCGATTGAATGGGTCGCTGCTGATCATTTTTACTCACCCAAACAACATATGCAAGGCGTTTGTTATCGAATTTTGAAACGGATGGTAATCTAATTTTCCAGTGGTAAAGTTGATTTTTTCCGTTTGACAAGCCCGTCTGATTGGCGAGGTTTACGAAATGATGCATCAAACGCTTTCCTTTGTTCTCTCCTCCTTTAACCTTAGTTTCTAAGTTAAACCCCAAAATCGAAACATTTATTTTTAATGTATCATTAAAATCCTGTATCGGTCTAAAAATGACGTTCGCTTGCTGGTTCTTTATTTTGACAGTTAGCTCACCAACGTCTGGCCAACTAACCTTTGGAATACGTTTGTCGATATACCAACTGCGCCATTCAGTCCCCATATAGATCAACCCCGGAGTGTACACACCCTTAATATTACCCTCAGTTTTATACTGACGCTGCCGTCGAGAATGTGTAGCAGACCCATAGGGATCTTTCCAACCGATGTAATCCCAGTAATCGACGTGAAATGCAATGGGTACATAGTGCGACCAAAGCTCTTTAGATTCAGCCAGTTTATTGAACCATCGCTCTGCTGGCGGACAGCTACTGCAGCCTTCCGATGTATATAACTCGATCAGAGGAACTTTTTGAGGCCCGCTAGAGAACTCTTGCGATAAGCATCCGAGACTGATGTGGGCCAATAAAAGTGACACTAGGAATTTGTTCATTAATCTACAGTTTCGGGATAATAGGGTTCTCTCTAAACGACAGGTGATATCCTATAAATGTTACGTTTGTGAGAACCCGAAGACTTCCTAGAGTCAATTAAACACCTACTTAATGCGTATCTAATAGCCTTTCTATTTAATAGAACATGTGTGCTATTATCCGACGCAACCTGTGCTCAATTTAGTCGAGTATAAAACACGAACCTTAATACTGACCCCATTTGTCAAATACAAAACGAGGAGTTCCCTTGAGAAAACTACCCACCTTTTTATTGTCAACCACATTAACCGCCCTATTGGCGAGCTGTGGTCAACAAGATGCACCAGTCCCGGTCGATACTCAACCGGCTTCGGCTAACATGACCTCAGAAAAACAAATGACTGAATCTGAAAAGGCTAATGCGCTGTTCGAAACCATTTTTATGGAAGGGGTTATGCGAAGCCCAATGTTTCAATCGTTCCTAGGTATCAAAAAGGACCAAGACAAATGGGACGACCTTTCTGAAGAAAGAGCCCTTCAAAATCTTCAAGTCACCAAAGATGATCTAGCAAAAGTTAATCAGATTGATGCGAGTATGCTCGATGCTCAAACTAAAGTGAGTCTCGATATTATGAAGCTTAATTTGGAACAAGAGATAGCTGACTTTAAATGGCGTTTTCATAACTACCCTCTCAATCAAATGTTTGGCATCCATTCTCAAGTACCCTCTTTACTGATTAACCAACACACGATTACTGATCTCGCCGACGCAGAAGCCTATATATCTCGATTGGAAAAGGTTGCGCCACTTTTTGACCAAGTCATCGATGGGATTAATACCCGAGCAGAAAAAGGAATTATAGCGCCAAAATTCGTTTATCCATATGTCATTAGTGATAGCGAAAACATCGTTCAGGGTGCGCCATTCACTGAAGGAGATGACAGCACTCTATTAGCGGACTTTAGTAATAAGCTAACTCAATTAGACTTAGACGATTTAAAACGTGATGAACTTATTAAGCGAGCGAAGGACGCATTAAGATCAAGTGTTAAACCCGGTTTTGAGAAGTTAATAGCTGCGGTTAAAGTGATCCAAAGTAAAGCTGATGATAGAGACGGCGCATGGAAACTTCCAGATGGGGAAGCTTTTTTCAATAACGCTCTTGCGCGAACAACGTCAACAAGCTTAACCGCTAAAGAGATCCATCAAATTGGATTGGATGAAGTCGCTCGTATCCATGACGAAATGAAACTAATTAAGGACAAGGTAGGATTTAAAGACGACCTTGCCGCTTTCTTCGAGTTTATGAGGAACGATGTTCAGTTCTATTACCCTGAATCAGAGCAAGGTAAACAACAATATTTAACCGAAGCGACCCAGCTAATTAATACCATGAAGTCTCGCTTAGATGAGTTATTTATTGTTAAACCGAAAGCCGATCTCACCGTTAAAGCCGTTGAGTCATTTAGAGAAAAATCGGCTGGTAAGGCTTTCTATCAGAGCCCTTCACTAGATGGAACGCGGCCTGGTATTTATTACGCCAACTTATACCGCATGAGCGATATGCCCACTTATCAAATGGAAGCCCTCGCTTATCATGAAGGTATTCCTGGACACCATATGCAAAGAGCAATTGCTTTAGAACTTGAGGGTTTGCCCAAGTTCAGAAAGTTTTCAAGCTTTACGGCCTACACCGAGGGTTGGGGATTGTATTCAGAATTTCTACCCAAAGAGATAGGCATGTATAGCGACCCCTATTCTGATTTTGGTCGACTCGCAATGGAGCTTTGGAGAGCATGTCGATTAGTGGTTGATACCGGTATCCATGCGATGAAATGGGATCGAGAAAAAGGTATCGAATATTACGTCACCAATACACCAAATCCACAACCGGATGCAGTAAAAATGGTTGAACGACATATCGTCATGCCTTCTCAAGCAACTGCGTATAAGATTGGTATGTTAAAAATCCTTGAGCTTAGAACCAAAGCAGAAACGATTATGGGTGACAAGTTTGATATTCGAGAATTCCATGAAGTCGTATTGAAAAATGGCCCAGTCCCTCTAAGTGTTTTGTCTCAATACATTGACGACTATATCGCAAGCAAATAACATCCAATAGTCATTAGACGATACTAAGCCACCGCAAAGAGTGGCTTTAATCAGCGGAGATTTAGAACAATGAAATTTACCGGCACTAAGCAGTATATCGCCACAGATGAACTTCAAATGGCTGTTAATGCAGCGAAAGTTCTCGAACGCCCTTTGTTAATTAAAGGCGAACCAGGCACAGGCAAAACAATGTTGGCAGAGCAAGTGGCAGAGTCACTGGGTATGCCTCTCATTCAATGGCACATCAAATCGACGACTAAAGCGCATCAAGGTTTGTATGAATATGATGCTGTATCCCGACTTAGAGATTCACAACTTGGTGATGATAAAGTTAATGATATTGCGAACTATATAAAGAAAGGCAAATTGTGGGAAGCCTTTGGTTCAGAGCAGCAAGTGGTTTTATTAATCGACGAAATCGACAAAGCTGATATCGAATTTCCGAATGATTTGCTGCAAGAACTCGATAAAATGGAATTTTTTGTTTATGAAACTGGCGAAACTATAAAGGCACAAACCCGCCCGATTATTATAATAACTAGTAATAATGAAAAAGAACTACCTGATGCGTTTTTACGACGTTGTTTCTTCCATTATATTAATTTCCCCGATCGGGAAACTATGAAAAAAATAGTTGCAGTTCATCATCCGGATATTCAAGCTAAATTATTGAAAGAAGCACTGGATATATTTTTCAAAGTTCGCGAAGTACCGGGACTTAAAAAGAAACCTTCTACCTCGGAATTAATCGATTGGCTCAAATTATTAGTCGCTGACGATATACCCGATGAAATTTTAAAGGGGAAAGATCCTTCCAAAGCAATTCCACCACTCTATGGTGCGTTACTTAAAAATGAACAAGATGTGCATTTATTAGAAAAGCTCGCTTTCATGATTCGTAGAGAAAATAGATAAATGATTGTTTACTATCTAAAGATGGGCTTTTCTCATGCTCATTAATTTTTTCTATCTTCTAAAAAAAGTGGGCATCCCCGTTTCCATCAAGGAGCTATTGGGATTACTCGATGCACTCGAAAAACAACTAGTTTTTTGTAGCATTGATGAGTTTTATTTACTGGCTAGAATGTGCATGGTCAAAGATGAAAAATACTTCGACCGCTATGATCGCGCTTTTGCTGCGCATTTTAAAGAGCTTGACGATTTGGAAGATATTCTCGAAGCATTGATTCCTGAAGATTGGCTTCGTGCTGAATTTATGAAAACACTTAGCGAAGAAGAAAAGGCGAAAATAGAATCGCTTGGAGGACTAGAGAAACTACTCGAAACGTTCAAAGAGCGACTCGAAGAACAAAAAAAACGCCATGCTGGAGGAAACAAATGGATAGGTACCGGCGGGACATCGCCATTTGGACACAGTGGTTATCATCCTGAAGGTATTAGAGTTGGTGGCGAAAGTAGAAACAAAAGTGCTGCAAAGGTCTGGGAGAAAAGACAATTTAAGGATCTCGATGACTCTATCGAATTAGGCACCAGAAATCTAAAAGTGGCGCTACGGAAACTACGTAAGTTCGCTCGTAGTGGCGCCGAAGAAGAACTCGATCTCGACGATACCATAAGCAGTACTGCTCGAAATGCCGGCATGCTTGATATAAAAATGGTACCGGAACGACATAACGCGATTAAGGTACTTATTTTCTTTGATGTCGGTGGTTCGATGGATCCTTATGTCAAAATCTGTGAGGAGTTATTTTCAGCCTGCAAAACGGAATTCAAACACCTCGAATATTATTATTTCCATAATTTTATATATGACAGTGTATGGAAAGATAATGCCAGGCGCTACACGGAAAAGACACCATTGGAAGAAGTATTAAGGACCTATGGTAAAGACTACAAAGTTATTTTTGTGGGTGATGCATCCATGGCGTCTTACGAAATTTCCCATCGTGGCGGCAGTGTCGAATATATGAATGAAGAGGCGGGCTATGTATGGATGCAACGGCTAAAAGCGGTGTATGATAAGGTCGTATGGCTGAACCCTGTAGACCCAAAGTACTGGGATTACACTCAGAGTATTGGTATGGTCAAACAACTAGTTGAAGACCAAATGTTTCCACTGTCACTAAAAGGGCTTGAGTCGGCGATAAGATCACTCAGTTAGTCATTTTAGTTTGTCGTCACTTTTTACTTAACTACTTTTCACAAACCAGTTTTAGTATTCAACGATTTAAGGATAATAACTCATGTCAGATTCAGAAAAGAAAATAGGTGCTATTGAATGGTGTGACTTAACAATCGACGCCGCTGAACAAGTGAAGGACTTTTATTCCGAAGTGGTGGGTTGGAAAACTGAGCCATTATCTATGGGCGATTATGACGACTACTGCGCCAATCAACCGGAGGACAATAAAACCGTCGCAGGAATTTGCCATGCTAGGGGTCCCAATAAGAATATGCCGGCACAATGGTTAATGTATGTCAGAGTGGCTAGTGTCGCAGATAGTGCCGAGAAATGTGTCGCTGCTGGCGGCGAAGTAATTGAATGTCCTCGCTCTATGGGCTCGAGTCAACTCTGTGTAATCAAAGATCCTGCTGGTGCAGTCTTAGCATTAGTTTCTGATTAGCTTTGTTTTATTTTTAGTTCTAGTAGTCGCCGGAAACTATGTCATTAATAACGATTTGGAAACGATTAGTTTGAAATCTGCAATTCCTTTTATAAGCCGTAAACCCTTGGAACACCAACAGCAATGGCTGGCACGCTTCAAGCAACTTTTACCCGATGAACACGTTTTACTTGCCAATGATATTGAAGAACCTATCCGTACCAATTGCGAGTTCGCTATTGTTCTTGATCCAGAGCCTTCAATACTAGCAACATTCAATAATCTAAAATGGGTGCAAAGCCTGTGGGCGGGTGTAGAGAGCTTAATTGAACTAGCAAAACAACAGCAATTTGAATTGGTGAGAATGATTGATCCTAAATTGGCAGAGACTATGGCGGAAGCCGTGCTTGCATGGTCTCTTTACCTACATCGTGAGATGCCTAGTTTTGCGGAACAACAGCAAAACAAGATATGGATTCAACGACCTTATCGTCCAGCAGCAGAATGTAATATTGGCATCTTAGGCTTGGGTGAACTGGGCCAAGCCAGCGCCCACAAACTAATCCAAAACGGATTCAAACTGTCTGGTTGGAGTCAAACACAAAAACTGATTGGAGGTATCGATTGTTATAGTGGTCCGCAAGGGCTTTTTAAAATAACTCAACAAAGCGATATTTTAATTTGCCTATTACCTCTCACACCGAATACCAAAGGTATTATCAATTCCAAATTATTAAAACACTTACCAGCAAATGCTTCGATCATCAATTTTGCTCGTGGACCTTTACTCAATACGGATGATCTTCTTGCCGCCTTAGACAATAAAAAACTCTATCACGCTGTACTCGATGTATTTGACCAAGAACCCTTACCGCAACAAAGCCCACTTTGGAGCCATTCTAACTTAACCATCCTACCGCACATCGCGGCCACGAGTTCACCGCAAACAGCTGCAGAAATAGCAGCGCAGAACATCCAGTTTTACCGAAAATCCGGTCAGTTACCGACAACCGTTGACCTACAAAAAGGTTATTAATCGAATTCACGCCTACGAGTCAATAATCAATCCACCCTAGTTGAATACCTCAATATGCGATATGATTAACTACTTTTGGAATAAAAAGATCTAAATGATAATCATTAAGTAATTAAAATAATAAGAGAGCGCTATGAATCACTTAATTATAGGAAATAAGAACTATTCCTCCTGGTCACTAAGACCGTGGTTATTACTAAAAGAAAAAGGAATTGAATTTCGAGAAACTAAGATAGCCCTTTACCTTGAAGAATCTAAACAAGAACTCTTAAATTACTCCCCAGCGGGCAAAGTGCCTGTCTATTTTTACAAAGAAATTCCTGTTTGGGATTCACTTTCTATTTGTGAGACCATCGCAGAAATCTACCCAGAAAAACACTGTTGGCCTTCAACTTTTGACCTACGCGCATTAGCACGGTCAGTTAGCGCTGAAATGCATTCTGGATTTTCAACGATTCGCAATACTTTGCCCATGAATTGTCGGACAAAGATGATATTTCACCCTATTTCAACAGAGTTGCAATTTGAAGTGGATCGTATTTGTGAAATTTGGCGAAATAGCTTAGACAAAAGTAAGGAAACGGGGCCATTTCTTTTTGGTGATTTCTCGATTGCTGACGCGATGTTTGCTCCCATCGTTTTACGCTTTAATAGCTATGGCATTCGAGTAGGTAAATCAGAGAGGCACTACATGAATACTATTCTGAATTTAGATTCCGTGAAGGAATGGATTGCAGAAGGTATTCAAGAAGTCGAGATGATTGAAGAAAGTGAAATTAGACAAAACAGTATTTAGTTGGTCTTTATAAACGGCATCGTTTTTGTCTAAAAATACGATGCCGCAGCATAGTTATTTACCGCCTAAATGCTGATGCAAGAACTTTTCCATGCTCGAAAGCGTTTTCAATCGATTGGCTTCGATTTCCAAGTGATGATTCCCATTAGCTAGTTCGATGTACTCGACTTCTTTATCTTCGTCTTGTAGTTCATCATACATATTCCGGCTGTGAGCAACGTCAACCACACGATCATCTTCGCCATGGATTAACAAAACTGGTATATCAATCGATTCCGCAAAATTAACCGGCGAATTCTTTTCTAGTTTATCGAAGTCTGTTCCAAATTGCTTTTTAACAACATCATAATTACCAAATTTTCGAGCACCAATGACAATACTTTCTAAATCAGAAACACCTGCAAAACTCGCAGCGCACTGAAAAATATCCTGCTGTTTAACAGCAGCCATAAGTGCAGCGTATCCTCCGTAACTTCCACCAAGAATGCAGAGTTTGTTCTTGTCGACGGTATAATTATCAATCACATAGTTGGCAGCATCGGCAAGATCATCCTGCATTTTACCCCCCCAACTTGCTATAGCGGCCATCTCAAATTCAAAGCCATAACCCGATGACCCACGAAAATTGGGTTCAATGACGGTATAACCACGACTAGCAAAAAACTCGGAAAACCAGTCAAAACCACCATAATTTCGTACCATAGGGCCTCCATGCGGTATCACAATTGCCGCCTTAGTTTGTGGCGCTCCTTCGTGGGGTGAGGTTACGTACGCTTCAATTTCTACCCCGTCTCGCGCCTTGTAGCTGACCTTGTACTTTCCAGAGAGATTTTTATCGGTTAGCAGTGGATATTGGTCCATGACGAAATCTAATGACTGGTCTTTCTTATTACCCAAATAATAAGCACCGGGCACTGTGTCACTACTATTAAACAAGATGTATTTATTCTCATCGGCACTTAAGCTCGAAATATTATTGTAAGAATCAGGAATCGCTTGGTTTAGCGCGGCTTGGAACTTAGCGTGCGATTTGCTGAAGAATATTTTTGAATCATTCGCTTCGCCATGATAAATACCAATGACATCATTAGTCTTGCGAGAATAAATCAAGCTCCCTTCGATATCATAATTTGGGTCAGAATATACAAGCTCTTTTGTTAACTTCGGGTCATTTAAATCAACTTTAAAAAGTGCATAGTGACCTTGATGATCGGCCCTAATATACAGTTCGTTAGGGTCAACACCAAAACCAAGCGGAGTTATGTCAGGCGCGTCGAAAATTTCATACTCCCAAATATTTCTCCAATTTTCTTTATCAACATCATAGAGACGATAGAATATTTTGGTTTCATCACGACCAAAACCCAATCGTACGCGGTGTTGTCGATCGACCAACCAATTTTTGATGTTTGATTTTTCTCGTTGTACCAACTCTCTAATCCGACTTGAATTCAAGTCTATTTTATAAACTGCCGGACGATTTGGAGCTCTTAGATCGAGAGCCATTAAAATATGGTTTGGCTCATCAGGTAAAATATCAAGAATATTATTTTGAAATTGCGATATATGTTCACGTTTTTTGGGTATTAATACCGGCTCGATTTTTGATTTGCCATCGATTTTAATTTTCATTAATCGAGTTTCGGTAAATTTAACATTATATTGTTTGGAAGGGTAATCAGGACTAATCAACAAGGTGTCATTATTTGCCCAACGGTACCAACCAATTTTAAACTTTATATTGTCCGTACGTACTAAGTACTTGTTACCCCCTTTCACTAAGTCCGCAATACCAATCAAAGTTTGACCTTTATGCTCTCGTATAAATGCTAAATTATTACCGTCTGGAGACAACTTAAGTTGCTTCGCCATGGGTAACGAGCCAAAGGCATTGACCGGTAGTAGTTCTGCGGTAACTGAAAACGAAATAGAAATTAGTAGTAGGATATGAGCAAATTTAGTCTTCATTGACGAATGTTCCGTTTTGTTTATCTGCGTCGCATTTTACCTAGATCTAACAACCCGTTGCAACAGAGCGTCTGCCAAGCAGGAAATTTAGACTGCTACACCCAAAATCTCGACTACGAATAACTTTGCTGAATTGTTTGAGCTAGAATCCACGCGCCAATAGGTTCTTTTCATGCTCTATCGAGTCCCTGTTATTGTGTTAGAATCTCAAAAATTTCTTATAAATGACCTAGCTCATGCCAGAACAGACCAAAAACCTTCTACAAACACCCAGAAAACGACACTATATTTTAGGTCATGAAGCATTTCGTCAGTTATGCGAATATGACCCTCATCAATTCTTCGAAAAAATAGCATCAAGTGAACAACAGCCCTTTCTCTCAGAATTGGTTAATCAAGTGGTTAAAGCCTGCCCAGACGATGTCACCAAGCTTAATATCGATGAGTTATCAGTTACGACTTCTACAATAGAGAGCTATCCCTTTATTTTGATTTCCATGCCACCAATTAAGGCTTATGCAGAATGCATTTTTGTTGGGATTGTCGCGCTACTCGACCTTTCTAATCCAGCCATGGCGACACAACCAGAAATTGGTTATTTCACTTTGGAGCTGGGGGAAGGTGATAACGGAGAATGTTCTATGTTTTGCCAATGGATAGGCGATACACACTATAATTTAGCAGAAATCGAAGGCCAGGTTTCCACAGAAGAATTTTCCATGCTTGTCGCCAAGAGAATTTCAGAAACTAATTGACTTGATTTCATATCGCAATCGACGTGTTTTTATCTTAGTTAATTATAAACAGGTTACGGTTAATACTTCATTCAACTATAGCTGTAAATACATTCTATTCTTCATTGTTACCAAAAAACTTCGGGCGTATACTTTTCCGCTCGAATTTAAACCTCACTAGATATATTCGCCAATAACTAGAATAAATCTGTTCACTGTATCTGCTGTCTTCCTTAAATGCTGTTTCGAGAGTGGTTCGACAAATCAAATAAATCACTGTCCACAAGTCTAAGTTGTAATCGATTGATTAGGCTTAACTTTATCGTTACAAGGAGCAAAACATGAAATTATTTACACGAATAAGAAAAGCCGTTTTATATAGTTTGCTATTTGGAGCTGTTTTTTCGACCGCTTTAGCATCACCTCTAAACCATAATGGCATTCCGGTTACCACTAGTTCCCAACAAGCATTCGACTATTTTGTTGTCGCACAAGACTTATTAGATCAAGGTAAATATGTCGCAGCACATAAACTCTTTGATCAAGCTCTTAGCCATGATCCCAATTTCACCATGGCATGGATTGGCTATGCGAATTCAGCCTCGAGTTCAAATGAATTCAAACAGGGGATTGATACAGCGGAGATTTTTCTGCCCAAAGCTAATGAAGCCGAGAGATTAATACATCGTATCTCTAAGACTTTTTTGAGTAAGGACTTAGAGAATCGCGTTGCGCTCAGTAAGAAACTTGTCGAGCTTTATCCAAATAGTCCACGTAGCTGGCTGATTAGAGCAAATGCATTGGGTAATGTGAATAATCAAGTAGCAGAGCGAAAAGCGTTCAGTCATGCGATAAAACTCGATAAGACCTATACACCGGCTTATACCCAAATGGGATTTTCCTATATTTTTAGCGAGCCCAAGAATTTCAAGAAAGGTGAGAAGTATATGATGCAGGCCACCCAGTTAAACCCAGGGCGCGATGTGGCACATATAAATCTTGGAGACGCGCACAGAGCGATTCAAATGTTGAAAAAGGCCAGCCAAGATTACCAAACAGCAGCTCTCATCAATCCCAATAGTGCTGTAGCGTTCGTTAAGAAAGGGCATGTTGACTCGTTTAGAGGTGATTTCACTGCCGCCGCCGCCGCGTACAAGCAGGCTCTCAACGTATCCGATGATATTAATCGCCCTTATTATGCGAATTATAAAACATTCATCAAACTACACCAATCACAACCTAAAGTGGCTATTCAACAACTCACGACAGTGATCAAAAATATCGACTTAATGACGCTTTCTGAGCATCAAAAAAATAGCGCGAAACTCTTTGCACTAACCAATCAAGTAACGATTGCTTTACACCATAACTACCTTGATCAGGCAAAATCGATTCTCGACCAACGAGACAACCTTATGCGAGAGGTATCGGGCAATTTAAAAGATAAGGACTTCACTCGTAATCAAGAAGCAGATATCGCTTTTTGGCGCGGACAACTCGCCGCCAGGCAGGGCGATTTAAAGATGGCGAGGCAATTTGCAATGGAAAACAAGAAATGGGTCGCGGATAATAATAGCCCTAGAAAAATGGAGAAATACCATGAGCTGGAGGGACTGGTGAATTTACTGTCTGAGAAATTTGATCAAGCAAAAATTCATTATACTAAAGCTAACCAAAATGATATTTATGTCAAATATCATCTAGCGATGGTAATGGAATTATCCGGTGATAAAAAGGGTGCCAAAGCAATATTTAAGGAAGTCTCAGAGTTTAATTTTAATTCTGTGGAATTTGCATTGATTAGAAGAGAAGCGATCAATCGAGCAGGTATTTAAAATTAATACGCAGCGCTGTGAATGCTAGTGCATCACAGCGCACATCTTTCCTAAATATTCAATTCTAACAAATAGCGCTTTCAACGATACAGCCTATCGGTAGCATTCTTTAAATTTGAATCTGGCAAAAATTCATCGCAAATCGTAAGAATTGAATGCAAATTATTCGTTAACTTATCCAGATTGATGGCTTCAGGATTCAAGGCTGTTTGTAGTAAGTGAAGCGCCATATCTGCCAATAGTATTCTCTGTTTACTCAGCCATTCTTCATCACCTTTGGTTGCTTTGCAAGTAAGATAATGCGCTTCGACCAGCGAATGCAGCTGCCAACTTGTGTCAATAATTTCTTTTTGATCGAAATTCGCCATCAGATTTTCCATCCTCTCTATTTTCCGTACTTCAACATCATCAATTAACTAAAATCAATACTCACTTTATTTTAATGGTTTTGTTATTATGTTTTCTACCTTGTTGTTGAATAAAAAACAAAATATGGCGAGTAACAAAAAATTAGTATGGGACCTCCCTCTGCGCTTATTCCATTGGTTGTTTGCCGTAAGTATTCTCGCGTCTTGGTACACTGCAGAACAGGAAGGCGAATTGATCGAACTGCATATGCAATTGGGCTATTTTATTCTTGGACTAGTGATTTTTAGGCTTGTTTGGGGAGTTGTTGGAACCAAACACTCTAGATTTGAACATTTCTTTCCTAAACCATCTACTATTTATATCTACTTAAAAACCCTGCGACACACGGAAGAAAGTAAACATGCGGGACATAATCCGCTTGGTAGTTTGATGGTCATTCTGATGATTACTTTGATTCTACTGCAAGCAGTTAGTGGATTGTTTGTTAATGATGATATATTTTCTTCAGGCCCCTACTACGGAGTCGTTAGTAAAGGAGTGGAACAGGCTATGATGTTTATTCATCATAATGCTTTTGATCTCATGATAGCTGCCATTGGATTACATATTTCTACCATTTTCTATTATCGATTTCACAGAAAAGTCGACCTAATTACTCCTATGATAAATGGCAAGAAACCAGCTATTGAAATTAGCAAAGACGATGAGATTTCACATTCCAAAATAATTGCAGCGATAATCGTCACCATTGCTGTCACAGCATTTATTTATTGGTTGGTGGTACTCAACATTCCTATGGAAGAAGAGTATTTCTATTAGACCTACATGCGTGATTTAATAGGTTCAATCTATTTTTCCTGTTAGATTGAACCCGCTAGCTCCATTACTTAGTCAGATTTATAATCGTCGTGACATCCACCACAAGTTTTTCCGACTGCGCCAATTGCCTTTCTCAGAATTTTTTCGTCAGTTGAGCCAGCGACTTGTGATAAAGCATTAGAGGCAATTGTCAAAGCCTCAATTTTTTTCTCAAACTTCATATTCTCAGCCCAAATTTTTTCTAGCGCGTCAGTCTTCAGTTTAAACTTAGACGTATCTGTTTTCATATAGTCAGACATCATCAATGATAATTGACTAATTCGCTTTGCATTAGTTTCGACGACCTGAGCATCAAAAGGAATTTTTCCCTTAGCCATGCCGCCTAACGGCCCCATATTACTACCTAATAAAGAGAAAACTGCCTTACGCATCTTTAATGCATGATCGGCGTGTTTTTTGGATTTTGCCGGTGCTGCGCTTGCGGTGAATGTTGCCATAGTCATGGTCATAGCCACTGCTGTCGCAATCATTGTCTGAGATAGTCGTTTCATAGATTCTCCAAATTTATTGTTTGTTTTATTTAAATGAAAATGTATATCGAAAAGCATTCAAGATGCAATCTTTAACTCATTTTAAATGTTAATATTTATTCGCTCACCAAGAAACACGGCATAATTTTTTCCTGCTGCTTATAAATCTCCAGTTCTGATTAATGATTTAGAGATTTAATCCAAATTTTAAGCGGTACAAGCCACTCTTTTAGCGGAGTAAAAAATGCGCCATGTCCTTTTCCCGTGGAAATAGCGATTTCTTTAAAGTTCCTTAATTCTGAACTTCTGTCGGCAAGTTGTTGGCAACTACGTGCCCCATCTGTCGTTTCATAAATTGACAAGAAATTTCCACCGAACTTAATTTTCTCCTCACTGTGCACGCCGCCTTTCCAACAGGTGGCCAGTAGCACAGTATTGATTCCTAAAGAACTCAACGCGCTAGACGCTCTTGCCGTTAACTCTCCGCCGCGAGAGAAACCGATTAAAATGATGTTCTTCGGATTCACACCCAACTCGGTAAGCTTCATAACCCAAACGGAAAGTTGTCTTGTATATTTTTCAATGCCTGTATTTTCCGGGCGTTGTTGTGCGATGAGGTTGATTTCATTATTTTTTACGAGTTCATTCTTGATCGCAGCAAATTCATAGGGACCGAATTGAGGATGAACGGGTTTAGGATCGACTCCTTCAACAATTAAGCCATGAGAATAAATCACATAGACTTGATCAACGTTAATTTTATTGGGAAAGTCAGTGTAGACTACGCCAGCTGACAAATGACCAGCAGATAATGATGTGAATAAGAATAGTATTTTGAAGATCTTCATCTAATAATCTCTTACTGTATAAAAATTTAACTTATGTATCAAATCGATACTCGTATGATCCGACTTACAAGCATTACTAACGCTCTGCACTCTGACATATTCGTGAACGAGATTCTACCGTCAAATCTGATTCTGTTACAAAACGATAACGATGGCTGATAATCGTATTTGTACGTCACGCTTCTGTCTTGACGTCCAAGGTAGTTCTTGGGATTATAAACTCTGCTAATTTACGAGAGAGTTGCATGAAAGCTGCCGTTTATCATCAATTCAATGGTCCACTGACGATTGAGAATTTACCAACTCCTGAGGCAACAGCTGATGGTGTCGTGATCAAAGTAGCAGCTACTGGGTTGTGTCGCAGTGACTGGCATGGCTGGAAAGGGCATGACAGTGATATCGCTTTACCACAAGTTCCTGGGCACGAGTTTGCAGGAACCATTGTTGAAGTGGGCCCACATGTAAAACAGTGGCGTAAAGGCGATCGAGTCACCCTCCCCTTCGTTTGTGGTTGTGGAAGCTGCGGTCAATGCGTATCTGGTAATCACCAAGTTTGTGACCATCAATTCCAGCCCGGCTTCACCCATCACGGTTCGTTTGCAGAGTATGTCGCCGTTCACTATGCCAATATCAATCTCGTTCGACTTCCGGATGAGATCCCTTTTACTACCGCGGCAAGTTTAGGTTGCCGGTTTGTAACTTCATTTAGAGCAGTGGTTGACCAAGGCAAAGTCTCTGGTGGTCAATGGGTAGCTGTGCACGGCTGTGGTGGGGTAGGATTATCTGCCATAATGATTGCAACCGCACTTGGTGCGAATGTTGTAGCCATCGATATTGAAGAGAACAAGCTTGATTTTGCAAAGTCTCTTGGCGCGGTTGCGACCGTTAACGCGAATAGCAGCCCGAACACTATTGAAGAGGTGATCCACAAAACAGCTGGCGGCGCTCATCTTTCTATTGATGCGTTCGGCAGCCAATCCACATGTTTCAATTCTATCTCGAATTTAAGAAAACGAGGTAAACACGTTCAAATAGGTCTAATGGTTGGCGAACATTCGATGCCCAAAATTCCAATGGGAAAAGTACTATCGGACGAACTAGAAATAATTGGGAGTCATGGCATGCAAGCTTATCGCTATCCTGAATTATTGAGCATGATAAAACAAGGAAAGCTACAACCTGAAAAACTGATAGGCGAGAAAATAACCTTAGACGAGTCATTAATTCGTCTAACAGAAATGGACCAATATAATGGTTTAGGGGTGACAGTAATTAATCAATTTTAATGTCGCTCATCGAAATTACTCCGCCTAATAAACCTTCAATTTACTCAGACAATCTAAGGACCGAATTAAATTTTATTGGGTAAAATAAAGGAAACCTTTAAACCGCCACTTCTTCGGTTACCAATTGATATCTTACCGCCGTGTGCTTCAACAATTTCGCGGCAAAGTGGTAAACCTAGCCCAGTGCCTTCAGCTTTGGTTGAGTAGAAAGGCAATAGTGCATTGCTTAAATTTGATTCACTCATGCCCTTGCCGCGATCTCTAATTTGAATCTCGAAGCTGTCCACAAAAACTTGCAAACTCAAAGTCACCTTATTATTTTTATCTACGTCGTAATAGGCTTCGTGTGCATTTTTTACCAAGTTGATGATAACTTGTTGTAACTGTGCTGGGTCACAATAAATCGGCAGTTGATCTTCTTTACAGTCCAACTCGAAATCTTTAATTTGTCGGAGATTAGTCAGGAAGGTATAACTTTCGACATGCCGACACTGAGGATTCGGTAAACGGGCGAATTTAGCATAACCCTCAATAAACGATTGCAAATAACGCGCTCGCTCTCCCATGGTTGAAAATATACTGGCCAACTTTTCTTCGTCTTGCCGTTTACTCAACAATTCTCCAGAGTGAGCAAGTGAGGTAATAGGTGCAAGTGAATTATTCAACTCATGGCTAATTAATCGAATCACTTTTTTCCAAGTGTTAACTTCCTGTCGGTTGATCTCTTTCGTCAAACTTTTGAATAAATACAACTGGTGCTTTCGGCCATTAAGTAAAAATTGGTTTTGAGTAAGATGATAAGTTTCCGATACATCATCATTCGGTACAGTGAACAAACCACTCAATCCAGATTCCACAGCTTGTGTAAATGGTTTTGGTTTTAGTTCGAGCAGTGTTGACAATTTTAAGCCATTAATCGCTTGACCACCGCGTACCAATTTTCTCGCTGCACTATTGCTATAAATGATAGCACCTGAATCGTCTCTTAATATCAACGCAAGAGGTGTGGTTTGAATAACCGTATCGAGCAGTAGTTCTCGTTGGTATAGGTTTAGTCGCTCATCTCTCAGCACTCCACCGACCTTGTTATACACATCGACCAAGTCGCCTAATTCATCATTTCTGGTTTTAGCAAGCGATACGCTAAAGTCATTATCAAGAAAATTATGAAATCCGTCGTTAAGTGCGCTTAACACCCGGTTGATTGGATTCATAAAGTTATGAATAGCAAAGATGGTAATTGGGATAACAATAGCAGCCGACAAAATAGATGCTAGTACTGTATTTTCGAACCAGTGATTGAACAAAGCAACGGTTGCCAGTATCAGGCTGACAATAATGAGAACAAAAAGAGTGAGTTTTGCTTCGAGGCTTAATTTCAATGGCGTATTTATTATCAAATCAAATTTAGCTCTATTCTACTCAAGCCAAGCGAAAGCTACCACTGTATTCTTGATTATCATCAACGACCGGTTATGGCTTGTGGATATAGTCAAGATTTGGCCCTTTTAAAATTGAATTCCAATGCCGTTCAAATCGTAATGTAACCAAAGCATTAACAACGATACGAGAAAGAATCAATCTCGGGGAATCTTGAATTTATCCATTCTGCGATAAAGTGACTGACGGCTAAGGCCTAATTCTCTGGCCGTTTGAGAAATATTATGCCTGCTTCTTAGTAATGTAGCGATTAGTTGCTCCTTATCGGGCTCACTAGATACTGTTTTTTCGATTGTGGGTGCTGCTTGTTCCGGCAGTCCTAAATCTTTAGTTCGAATATGATCGTTCGATGCCAGTAGACTTGCCCGTTTAATAACGTTTTCTAACTCCCGCACATTACCTGGCCAAGAATGATTTTGTAGTGCCTTTTCAGCTTCTTGGGACAAAGTTTTATTTTGCGGCATAAAGTAAAGTGCTAAAGGCAAAATATCGTCGACGCGTTCAGCTAAAGGAGCGACTTTTATTTCTATAACATTGAGTCGATAATAAAGGTCTTCCCTAAATGTTCCTTGCTGAATATCATTGAGTAGGTTTGCGTTAGTTGCACTAATCACTCTTACATTGACCTTTCTTGTCTCTGAACTACCCAAGCATTCAAACTCTCCGGTTTGTAATACTCGCAATAGCTTTACTTGACCAGACAGAGGTAAGTTACCAATTTCATCGAGGAAAAGCGTACCACCATCCGCCGCTTCAAATCTTCCAACTCGTTTTTTCTGCGCGCCAGTATACGCTCCCGCTTCAGCGCCGAATAGTTCTGCCTCTAATAAATCCATAGGTAACGCACCTACATTAACCCGAACAAAAGGTTTCTCTTTCACCGATGAATTTGCTTGAATTGTTTCGGCTATTTTTTCTTTACCGCAGCCGTTAGGCCCAGTAATTAAAACTGGTATATCTGAGTGAGCTATCTGAGTCGCCATCGTCATAGTCTGTAACATCGATGAGCTGTTAAATACAGTGTCACACAGATCGTACTGTTGGCTTAGAGATTGAGCGATACTGGTCTTTTGGCTTAGCATTGAATTAGTTTGCTGACGAAGCTGTCCTAATTCCATCAAGTTATTAACGGTCGTCATTAACTTGGTATCATCCCACGGCTTGGTAAGATAATCACTTGCGCCCTCTCTGACAAGTTCAACTGCCGTTTCCAAGTTTCCCCAGGCCGTTAATAGGATCACGGGTAGGTCGGGATACTCGCTATGAATTTGCTTAAAAAGTTTACAGCCTTCTTCTCCAGACGTTGTGTCCTCGGTGAAATTCATATCCTGAACGACAAGATCAATTTGATTCGATTGGATGAACCTTAAACCTTCTTGCGGACTGATTGCGTGTAACGTTTTGATATCATAAATAGAAAACAAGACTTCGAGCGCCGTAGCGATCCCTTTGTTATCATCAATTACTAAAATTTGGTTCATTTTTGTAATAAATCCGTAGGTCTTTCAAAATACAGTTTAATTGACCTTCATATAAAAATCTACGAAGGCCAAATGAGTACTGATGGATTATTTTAGTTTTTTTAAGTACTTTAAGCTTCTAAATACTTTGTGTTGCTATTGCAGGAGAGACTTTCGAAGCTCTTTGTGCAGGCAACCAAACTGAAACAATTCCAATGACAAACATAATCAACGTACCAATAGGAATTAGTGCCCAATTAAATTCTGGCATCTCAAATTGGTCAGCAAGGAAGACGTTAAAGCCAACAGTCATCATGATTCCTACAAACAAACCGAGCGATGTAATCAGCAAATTCTCAGTGACAAAGTAGCGTAGAATATCGGCCTTAGTTGCACCTAATGCGCGTCGTGTTCCAATCTGCTTGATGCGTTGATTAACGTTGAAGCTAACAATACCCACTATTCCTAAAGCAGTGATCAATACCAATAATATAACCACAATCCAAAGTATCGTCATCATTGCGGAGTCATCCGAGTACGCTCGCTCTATAAGCTCGTCCATCGAGCGCACACCAGTCACAACTCTTTCTCTATTTCGCTCTATCAATAATTTTTCTACTTCACCAAGTAAGTGATTGGCAGCTTGTTTATCCTCTGCCCGGATCAAATATCTTCTAAAATTCTGCAATTGAACCATTGGCATTAGAACATTATTATCAAAACTAGACCAACTCACCCACGAGCCAGACATGTGCTCTACGATACCAACAATCGGAACCTGAATTCCACCACCGAAATAGAGTAGTTTCCCCAGAGCATCACCATTTGGAAATAGATTGTCAGCAAGTGATTGCGTAATTATTAGCGCCTTAACATCAGGACGTTCAGAGGTATAAGTCACTTCGTCTTCGCTAAATAATCGTCCGGCAACTAACTTTACACCAAGAGTATTGAGCATATGACTGTCACCGCGATACATACCAGCACCAGTAACTTCTTGATTATCGTGAGCTTCCTGGGAAACAGCAACCCCGCTAGAATCACCACTTCCACTAAGAGGAATTTGATTCATTGGTGCCGCATCAACAACACCAGGTAGACTTCTCAATAATTCTAAATCAGCTCTAATATTTGATTCTTGGTCAGAATTCTTGCCAAAAGAGTTAATGTTTAAAGTGATTAGCTTATCATTAACTAATCCGGTGTCACGAGACATCAAGTCCATTCGTTGCTTTATGATACTAGTGCCGTTTACTACAACAGCAAATGTAATCGCAATCTGTAAGATGATAAGAAGCGTACTACTCTTATGTCTCAATAATGCACTTAATATTGGTTTTATTTCAAACATGCTAACTCCTATTGAATTTTCAAATAGACAGAAGGGTTGGTTCGACAAATTAACCACGCAGGATACATTCCCGCAGTGATGCTTGCCCCTAATGCGATAGCAATCGCTAACACGATCAACGTAAGGTCCATATGAACGAGTTGACTGTATGAAGTGTAGAGGGTTTTAACGCCAAGCAAACCGAGTTGACCAAGCGCTAAACCGAGCAAGCCACCCAACACTCCAATTAGTGATACATCGACTAAATGTTGAATAAATATTTGAGACCGACTCGCACCGAGCGCTCGCCTTACACCAACCTCAGGAGCTCTCTGCAAAAATTTTGCTAGAAGTAAACCAATCGTGTTAATCATGCACACAGCCAAAAACATAAACGACAGACCGACCAAAATAGAATTATCACTTGGCACAACCTGATTTGTTTTCATCCACTGAACCACATTTTTAAGTGACACACCGGCTTTCTCGTGTTGAAATCGCCCTATCTTTTGTTGTTCGCTAATGTATCCTTCTATCCATTGTAGATAAGCGAACTTTATTTCCTCGTTGGGTAGCTCTACCCAATACTGATTCCACATAATTTCTGACGCTAATTTGTCTTGATAACTATTAACGTTTTCATTCTTCCAACCATTATTGTTTCCCCAACTCGGTATTTCATGAATAGGTAATAACGAAAAAGGAATAAATATTGATTCGGAATCATTGAAATTACCGTTATTTAAGTCATAGAATTTTGGAGCTGGTTGCCATGAGCTAATTACACCTACTATGGTATAGCTAACCGTTCCAAGATTTAGTGTTCGACCAACACTATTTTCACCATTGAAGAGCTGATCATTCAATTCCGTGTTAATAACGACAACTTCGCGCGGCGATTGATCGATTTCTGCATCCCAAGTGGCACCAAACAAAAAGGGAACTTTAAACATATCAAAAAATTGGTGATCAATCGCTCTCGCAGATTCGATAAAAGGCGGAGAATCTGCGGATTCTGGTATTACTGAAAAACCTGTCGATAAGCTTCTTGTCTTTCGCAACGGTACATTCGAATGGTGGATATTCATCGCGTCAGGATAAGTCAACTGAACAGGAAATTGATCTTCGGTATTGCTATTAGAATGTCCTTTTCCATAAGTATAAAGTTGCACATGATAGAGCTGATGACTTTTCTCGGGAATGGGATCTTTGTCCATCATATAGTTGACCGTTAACACCGTCATACTTACACCAATTCCTAAGCCTATTGCGACAATCATCAAACTCGTTAGTATTGGTGTTCGCTTTATGCTTAACCAAGACAATTTTAGATAATACGACAGCATGTTAGTCTCCTAGGCTTTGGCGATTTCAGCGACTTTTTCGCTTTCTTCTTGAGCATCAAGAACCGGTTGAAGTTGCTGATAGTCACTTACTTGTCCATCAACAATATGAATGTTTCGTTGCGCTCTTCGAGCCAACTCTGCATCATGGGTTACCATAATAATAGTGGTGCCTTGCTGATTGATTTCTTCTAATAATTGCATGACCTGTCTTGCCATGAGTGAATCTAAATTACCCGTAGGCTCATCGGCGAGTAGGAACAATGGCTCCCCCGCAAGCGCTCTTGCAATTGCCACTCGCTGCTGTTGACCACCCGATAGTTGAGAAGGCAAATGTTTCATTCTTGCCGATAATCCGACGCGCTCTAACGCATTTTCGATCCTTTGTTTCCTTTCTTTGGCGCTAAAACCTCGATATCGTAGTGGTACGTCTACGTTATCAAAAAGATTAAGGTCTGGAATAAGGTTAAAACTCTGAAAGATAAATCCTATTTTCTCATTGCGAAGTTTCGAACGCTGATTATCATTTAGTTGACTAACGTCCTTATCATCTAACATGTAGGTTCCGCTATTAAATGTTTCCAGCATACCAGTGATATTTAGAAAAGTTGTTTTTCCTGAACCAGAAGGTCCGGTCACTGCAACAAATTCGCCTTCATTTACTTCTAAGCTAAAATTCCTTAAAGCGTGAGTCTCGACTAAATCAGTTCTAAATATCTTTTTGATGTTGGTCATTTTAAGCATTGGTACGGCCCTTTAAGTTAACGAAAATTCAGTGTGTCCTATTAAATAATTCTTTAGCTTTTCTAATTGAGATTTAGCACTTTGGCATCGTCTACAAAATCAGTATTGGAAATAATGACGCGCTGACCATTAGTGAGTCCTGAAACCACTTCTATCTTGTCTATACTTCTTGCTCCCAGTGCAATACTGGTTAACGTTGCAATATCATCCTCAACCACAAAAGCTCGTAAACCACCATGGTGCTGTACGAAAGACCCGCGGGGCAAATACAATACATTGGCTTTTTGTTCGATAATAACCCGGCTCGAAACTCGTTGGTTTTGCTTAATGCCCGGTGGTGGCTCTGCAGAAAATGCGACCCTGCCTTTAATCACGTTGTTAGTAACTTCTGGAGAAATACTGACAACAGACGCGTCGTATTCATTGGCGTTGTAATTCACCTTTACCGGCATGCCGATGCCAATGGTATCGGCATAAGATTCTGGAATATCGACCTCCACTTGAAACGCAGAAAGGTCAACGATAGTCAGCAAAGCTTGGTTCAAAGATACCGCCGATTTTTGCTCAACAGACCAAGAGCCGACAATGCCAGAAACTGGTGCGACCATGTTTAATTCTTTAACTAGTCTTTCTGTATTACCTACCAATAATTTGTATTGGTTGAACTCCGACTGTTTGGTTCGTAATTCGAATGATAAGTTTTCTTTTTCTAATTCAGCCTGTTCAATCGCAAAGTCGTACTTCAATTGAGACCGTTTTAACTCGTCAATCGCTTTTTCGTAGTCTAATTGACTTAATGCTTGGATTTTAACGGATTGCTCTGCACGACGTTTTTCACGATTGGCAGCATCTAGCACGACCTTTTCAAGTTGGATTTGTTGTCGACTTTTAATTCGAGCCTGTTTGGTCGCTATTTGCTGACGCTCTAACTCAATTTGTAAACTTTCTAACTTAGATTGCTCTTGCTGAAGTCTATTGGTTAAGGAAGGACTACTTACCATCGCAACGACATCCCCCTCTTTTACTAACTCTCCTGGATTAGCAAGTAATGTAACTGTTCCAATTGCCGGCGCATAAAGCTTAGGACTGTTTGCAGCAACAATGTTTCCTTGTAATGAAACATCCCGTATAAACTCACCCCGAGCGACATTAGCGATTCGTACTCGCGATAAATTGACAGAACGGTCAGAAGATGACCAGTTTGAGATGCTCGGATAAACTAGAAAACTCACGGCCAATACGACCAAACTTACCGCAGTAATTACCCACTTCTTAGGACTTTTGGGTTTGTCTATTATTACGTCTTGTGATGAAGTATCTTTTATCATGAATTTGCTCGGTTAGTCTAAGTTACTTATTCTGGTTATAAGTGACTAACTTTGCGAAAAATGTGCCAATAATCCATTCAACGGTTAACTTACTGTTTTATATATGGATTTGGTTGTATTCGTTGTGAAATCAAATTCTAGAATTGAATATGGACATTGTCCGCGAACTCCCCGCGGACAATACCGGACAGTATCAGTTAAGTTGGACCAATCAGCATTATCCATCCCACATTATTTAATTATTCTTTTCTTTTAGTAACCAAATAGATTCAATAGCTTGATTAGCACCTTTTAAACCTCCCTCTACTATTTGTTGAATAATGAGCTTTACCTCATAATAAGCATCATAATGTGCATGGATTTCGCTGCTTGAAATCGAAAATGGGGGGCCAGACATTTCGTGTTGCTTATATTCGTAACAAACCACCAATTGAGACTGTTGCTGTCCTAGTTCAATTAACTGTGATGTGTATCGTTTTCTTAATTCAAGTGGCAATGCAACCAAGGCGGCCCGGTCATAAATGGCGTCGACAGGACCAAGCAGTCCTTTGGTTAATTGAAAGATATCGCCGACAAATATATCGAGGTTGCCAGCTTTGTATCGATCCAAGCTGCCTTCTCGCGTTATTGTTGGTGTTAATTGTAAACTTTCAAATAACTGTTCAACGGCGAGCCAGCTTAACTCAACGCCAACTACTCTGTGCCCTTTTGACAGTATCCAGCCGATGTCCTTAGATTTTCCACAAAGAGGAACGAGAATTCTACTATTTGGTTTTAGATTTAACTGTCTAAACGATTCGACCAATAGGTTATTTACTGTTGGTTGATGAAAAGCTATATCGTTTTTCCGCCATTTTTGGTGCCAAAACTCCGCGTTCATAGGTACTCCTAAAATTTGACTCGAATTAGTTAGTTCGGTCATCACCAGGCCAACCGTTGTAGCCGAGCAATCACTCTAGTATTATCATACGAGTTAAAGCTGACTTTAGGTCAAGACTTAGAATCAATAAAATTCTAAATCGCTGAACTTTAATTAGAGGAGATTAAACCTATGGACATAGGCGAGGTATCTAAATTGACCGGACTGGCCGTTTCAACTCTTAGATATTACGAACAAAAGGGATTGATTAAATCTTACGGACGACATGGACTACGACGACAGTTTGAATCTAAAGTTGTTAAACACTTAAAGGTTATAAATTTAGCCACTAGTGCAGGTTTTTCACTTGATGAAATCAATGAAATACTAGCACCTCAGCGTAACGAGCTCGATCGAGCGCGACTTATTGAAAAAGCCGATGAAATCGATAGCAAAATAAAAAAGCTGACTAAAATGCGCGATGGGCTTCGACACGCTGCCGCCTGCCAAGCACCGAGCCATTTTGAGTGCCCTAAGTTTTTAAAACTGTTGGAGTTAACAACCCATAAAAAGATAAAGAATAGTCACATTCGCTAGCATAAATGTTGTCACGAGCAACGGTTACCAACCATCTCGTTCTGCCCGCAAAGCAAGAAAAACACGCTTGTCATCGGCATCTGAGGCGAGTTTCAAACTTCGTTTAATCTGTGAGCATTCTAACCGAAGAAAAGTATTAAACTGCTTTTCATCACCGATGGTTGTTCGTACCAATCCTGGTTCATAATCCGACGCGCTGACTTTCAACAGCCATGCTTTTGCTTGTTCATTATCGGGCTCAAAATTCAGCGTAAATTTGAGATTATTTTCTAAATAGTCATGTCCGGGATAGACTTCTATATGGTCTGCAAGCGGCTGAAATTGTTTAGATATAGTTTGATAAAGGATGTCTTCGTTCCCCCCACGGCAATGCCCTACGCCGGCATTAAACAACGTATCACCAGTAAACACGGCTACAGGCTTTCCCTGCTCTAACACTAAGAAGCACAGGTGAGCGAAGGTATGTCCGGGAGTATCCATGACTAACAGCTCACTTTGTTCATCTAAATCTATTTTTTCATTTGCGGTCAAGCTACGAGAGAGGCCCGGCACTTTACCCTCACCGTTTTGATGTGCCCACACTTCACATTGGTGTGAATCAATTAAGGCTTGATTCCCTTGAATGTGATCCCAATGCTCGTGAGTGTTAATAATCGATTTAAGCTTTAGCGACCTCTTTGCTAGTTGTGAATTAATAAAATCCGCATCCCAGGGATCTATTGCTATCGCTTCTCCGCTTGATAGTTCAAGAATATAGGTAAAATTCCTCAATTCGTTGTCAGTATAAAATTGATGTATTTTCATAGTATTACCAATGTTTTAATAGGGAGTCTAATAATCAGATATTAATGAATTCGCTAATTAGTTAGAATATCGCATACTTTGTCCGTTAATCAATGGCTCCATGAGAACACTACTCGTTATTGGCTATGTTTGGCCTGAACCAAATTCTTCTGCTGCTGGTTCTCACATGCTGTCGCTAATCAAGCATTTTAGAAATAACAACTGGCGTGTAGTGTTCTCTACACCTTCGCAACCGACTGAATTCAATACCGACTTAGAATCCGAAGGTATAGAGTGCCAATCGATCGAAATCAACGACTCTGGATTTGATGTTTTTGTCAAACAACTCAACCCTACCGCCGTACTTTTTGACCGGTTTATGATGGAAGAACAGTTTGGCTGGCGAGTGGCCGAATCCTGTCCAAACGCATTAAGAATCTTGGATACAGAAGATTTGCAGTGTTTACGCGGCGCTCGCCATGAAGCTGTGAAACAGAATAAACCATTTTCTTTAGACGACTTAAATAGCGATTTAGCCAGACGAGAAATCGCTAGCATCTTCCGCTGTGATTTATCACTTATTATTTCAAGCTATGAAATGGAATTACTCGAGCAACACTTTAACCTTGATCCATCCCTATTGATTCACTTGCCTTTTATGCTCGACCCTAATTCCAAACCGAAAAAAGAAGTGACATATTCAGAAAGATCTCATTTTGTGACCATAGGAAATTTGAGGCATGCGCCCAACTGGGACTCAGTACTATGGTTACAAAAAATTTGGCCTATGATTAGAAAAGAACTACCTCATGTGGAATTGCATGTTTACGGTGCTTATACCCCTCCTAAAGCTACAGCATTAAACAACCCTAAAGCCGGCTTTTTCATAAAAGATCGAGCCGAAAGTGTTGATCAAATTATGGCGGAAGCTAGAGTTTGTTTATCACCACTAAGATTTGGTGCTGGTATTAAAGGTAAGTTTATTGACGCGATGCTAATGAAAACTCCTATCGTGACGACAAAAATCGGAGCTGAGGGAATGACCTCTGGAATGTTATGGCCAGGTATAGTCGCTAATTCTGACCAAGGCATAGTGGACGCAGCAGTCAAACTCTATAGTAACAAATCTTTTTGGCAAGAAAAAAGTGGGCTAAGCCAGCCACTGCTAAATGAAGTCTATAATGGTAAAGACTTGAGTGAAAAACTGACTTGCCGCATAAACCTGTTACTTGAAATGCTCGATAGACATAGGATTAATAATTTTATTGGCTCAATGTTAAATCATCACAGCCTAAGAAGTACCAAATTTATGTCCAAATGGATTGAAGAAAAAAACGCACGATTACTTGATAAGTAGGATAAGAAAATATGATGTTCAACGGAAGAATACAATATATCAAAGAATGGGGAATGCTCCGTTTCTTGCATTGTTATTTGATGCTGTTGCTTAAACGATTCCTAGGATTTCGCATATCCGTTGTAAGAGCTCAACCTATCGTCCAATCCAGATTAGAAAAATTCGAAACGAACGGTATAGAATTTAGAGAGCTTTCACTGAGTGATTTTTCCGATGAAGCTGTAAATCGCTCTTTGGATCTCACCCGAGCATTTGTAGAAAAAAACCTTCTACAGGGTGACCAATGTGTTGGAGCTGTGAAGAATGGCCAAGTCATTGGATATGGTTGGCGCACAGTCAAATCCATCGAAGTCGACCAACAAGTAAAAATACAATTTGGCGACAAACTTTATTATCGCTACAAAGGATATGTATTACCCGAACACCGTGGCAACGGATTATTTAACCTTATTAAATCAATTAACGAACAAACACTGATTGATAATGGTAGAACCCATGTGTTTGGTTGTATCGAAACCCATAATTTCGCATCACTCAGAGCCTCTCTTAACAATGGTGACTTTACGATTGGGTACTCAGCCTATTTTATCAATCGATTTGGCCTTATGAGCTGGCAATCAAGAGGCGCTAAGAAATGGGGGGTTAATGTCTTTAGAGATTAATATTTTGAAGAATTGATATGCTGTTATTGTTTCAAATCTATGAAATTTACAATTGCAGTGACATTAAAATGAACATATCACACGTAACTACCAAATATCATCGCGCTGACCGGCTCTTGATGATGAACCCGCAATTCTTGGTACCGATATGATGCTTAACGCTATCTAACACCATCTAATCCATCTAATCCAT
>JAHRVB010000155.1 GCA_019090895.1 Kangiellaceae bacterium | reverse complement strand
TCTTTTTGTAAGGATTCGGATTTATTGGTAGTTGTTCATTTAGGTGGTCAATCAAATTATGGTGGTCAAACTAGAAACAGCCGCCAACCAGCGAACGCTAAAACAAAAAATGCCCCCGTACAATCAAGCAACAGTCGAATTTATCAAGCTGTCATTCTCTCTATAGATGAACTGGGCGAAGTCTTTCCTTCGAAAATTTATCAACATCAACAGGTGCGCTGGAATAATGCAAGTCAAACAGTTCAATCGACCATGGAAACTCGTTTCGCTCAGCTCGTACTTGCGTCCAAACCAAATTTTAATCCTGACAAAGCACAGCTCACAGAAGGGCTTTTGCAGGGCATCAAACAGAATGGATTACCTTGGAATAATGAGCTGCGTCAATTACAAGCTAAAGTCTTGCTCTTAAGAACACTGCCTTCATACCTAGCTGAGTTTCCGGATTTGTCGGATGGTCAACTTATCGAAAGTCTTGAAAATTGGCTACAACCTTTTATGACGGGGATGACAAAGCTTAGCCAAGTATCTGGTGATGTTTTTAAGCAAGCATTAATTAATTTGATTGGTTGGCAAAAACAAAGTCAACTAGAAGCATTGATGCCCGATGCTTTGGTGGTTGCTAGTGGTTCTCGGATTAAGTTAGATTATCGCGCCGGAGACAAACCTGTCTTAGCGGTAAAGCTTCAAGAGATGTTTGGTGAGCAGCAGACTCCTCTAGTTGGAGGTGGAAAAATTTCAGTATTAATTCACTTACTATCACCTGCTCGAAGACCTTTAGCAATTACAGAAGATCTAGCCAGTTTTTGGCAAAATGGATACCTTGACGTTAAGAAAGAGATGAAAGGTCGTTACCCTAAACATCCTTGGCCTGATGATCCAAACGCCGCACAAGCCACTCGTTATACCAAGCCTCGAAGCGGTCAATGAAACAAACAAGAGGTGGTCGGGTTTAATCGAATGTTAGATGCTAAACGAAAGTGATAACTAATTTAATTTAGAATTTTAATTTGAAAAACTTTATTTGGAGAACTTTATGGGCGATTTACTTTCCCACATCACTGTAGAAACAAGCAGCAACCCTGATGCAACAGTCATTTGGTTGCATGGCCTAGGTGCCGATGGTCATGATTTCGAACCGATTGTCCCCGAGTTGAATCTACCGAAAGATAGTGCAGTGCGGTTTATTTTCCCCAATGCTCCATCGATACCAGTAACCATCAACGGCGGATATGTCATGCCCGCATGGTACGATATTTTGGAAATGAGCATAGACCGCAAAGTCGATGATCAACAACTAAGGGCTTCGGCTAATGAAATTGTTAAGATAATTAACAATGAGATAGCGCTCGGCATAAAAAGTGAACGAATAATTCTGGCCGGTTTTTCGCAAGGCGGAGCTGTCGCTATTGAGTCAGCGCTGACTTTTGAAAAAAAACTTGGTGGATTATTGTTAATGTCCACTTATTTTGCGACCAAAGACACCATCGAATTTTCACCACAAAATCGCGATATTCCAGTTGTCATTCATCATGGAGATTTTGACCCAGTGGTTCCGGTAACGTTAAGCCAAGTGAGCGAGCAAAAACTAAAACAAGAAAACTATCAAGTGTCTATTAGAACTTACCCCATGGAACATTCTGTTTGCTCTCAGCAAATTAATGATATTGGCCAATGGTTGGCTGAAAGGCTAGCGTAAGGCTTGAAGCGTTGCATCAAGTCTAACGATAAAAGCGAGGTGTAATATGAAAGCTGCTGACTGGTTTAATAAAGGTATATACCACTCTGTTTTAGAGCATCAAGCTTTTGTCATTGACTCAAGTGAAGGAGAAATTAATGATAAGCCGGTGTTGTGTATATTGCATGGTTTTCCAACTTCTTCTTATGATTATCATAAAGTACTCGATCAACTAAGCCAATATTACCGAGTTGTTATCCATGACCATTTGGGTTTTGGTTTTTCAGACAAACCGATTGAGTATAGTTATTCATTGATCGAACAAACGGATATTGCATTAACTTTATGGCGTCAACTCGGCATTGAACGAGCTGTTATTCTAGCCCACGACTATGGTACCAGTGTGTTGACTGAGATTTTGGCGCGGGACAATCATGGCTGGTGTCCGATTGAAATAGTAAAAATCACTCTATGTAATGGCAGTATGCATATTGAAATGGCGAAACTCAAATTAATGCAAAAACTGTTGCGGCGAAAGTACATCGGTCCTTTGATTGCCAAACTAACTAACAAGCGTACACTTAATAGAAATTTGAAATCAATCTATGTTGACCAAACTCAACTTCCAGAACAAGAACTCGACGCTATCTGGGATATTATTAGTTACAACGATGGCAAGAACGTATTGGCCAAGGTCAGTCGTTACACCTTCGAGCGACACAACTTTTGGCACCGATGGATAGGAGCGCTTCAACAAACGAACGTTAAAATTGAGATCGTTTGGCCAGACAGTGACCCGATTGCTGTTTCAGCAATGGCAACGACGATACTCGATGAAACTAAAAATTCAGAACTGTTTTGGTTAGAAGAGCTGGGGCACTTTCCGATGTTGGAATCGCCTGATAATTGGAGCGATGCAGTGTTAAAGCAGCTAAAAACTAACGTTTGATGCTTGTCTTAGCTTTATTTAATTTGATAAACAATCTTGGTAAAGGGTGGAGTAATTGAAGTTAGCTATATTTTTTATTGTCACTGTGTTCACTCTAGCGTCCTGCAGCAGCCTTCGACTAAATCTAGATGGTCGTAATGCGGGGCAGGCTGTAGGGTTTTATTCGGGAGTCCTTGCTGATTACTATTTTAGTCATAGTCAAATTACAGATGGTAAGTACTCTGAGGTCGCTCAATTTGAGTATGTAACGATCGCAGAATTCGAACGAGGCAAACAACGTATAGCGATTAACGTACAAGAAGGACTTCTAACACAATTTAATTGGGAAACTCATTCTGAACTAGTCGTATCCTGGCTAAAGTCATTTGAAGCATTTGACTCAAATCTAAAATTCGAATTGGATTTTAATATTACCAACAGTACGAACTTTCAACATGAAGGGCAATGGTCATTAAATGAGCCAAAATTGACTTTTTTTTGGAGCGCATATAAACGAGACGGTTTACGTGATTACAGAGACGTGGTATCTGAAGCTATTAGCACCATTAATCATGAGCTAGTTCATTTAGCCTTCAAGCAAACAGGATACGAAATCGAAAACTACGATAACGAACGGTTCGCGTACAAGTCAGGGATTTGTTGGCTACTATCTTCGAAGGGAGCGTTGAAACTCCAGGCGCCATTTGACCCGAAAGATTTTTCATCGAAAATCGACTTTTTGAGTAGACAAAAAAGTAAAAGTAATACCGGCTCTCAATTGAAAATACAAACCATAAGTAATATTTTCGGTGAGCCAGCATCCCACGGTTTAGTCAAGCTCGAAGCCATGTACGATATATTTTCTTCCCTTGGAAAGCAAACGATTGATTTGTCAGAACTAGATGATAAAGATGTCGGAAAAGCCTGTGGTGATTTGTACAGTCTTCCAATATTTTCTACGGAGTGAATTTTTTACTGGATCTAAAACTAGATAGTTTGGCTATATTCTAAAGCGGTTCAGGCCTGTTGTTACAGGAGTACAACAACGGGCTAATTAAATAGTGAATGAGAAGCTATTTACCCTTGTTTTCTAGTAAAAACAAATTCGCTGGCTGAACTGAGTTTTTTACTGAGTTTGTAACCATCGAGTTTAAAGAATTTTAAGCCTTCAGGTTGGTCGATTTTATTTTGAATGATATAGCGCGCCATTAATCCTCTTGCTTTTTTTGCAAAAAAGCTAATGATTTT
>JAHRVB010000010.1 GCA_019090895.1 Kangiellaceae bacterium | reverse complement strand
GGTAAAGCGATTATGAAATCTGCAGCCACCAATTTGAAGAGGATCACTCTCGAACTAGGTGGAAATGATGCTGGTATAGTACTGGCCGATGTTGATGTACAAAAAATAGCGGATAAAATATTTACTGCCAGCTTTCATAATAATGGTCAAACTTGCGCGTGTTTGAAAAGGCTATATGTACACGAATCTGTTTATGAAGAACTTACCCGTGAATTGGTTCGATTAGCCAAAAATGTTGTGGTTGGCAATGGGCTAGAAGAAACTGTTGAACTAGGGCCTCTTCAAAATTTAAGGCAATTGGAGATTGTCGATGGACTGGCCTTGGATGCAAGAGCAAATGGTGGAGAGGTTTTATGTGGTGGACAAAGGCTATCAGGAAAGGGATTCTTCTATCAACCAACAATAGTGACAGGGTTAACAGATGGTAGTCGGTTGGTCGATGAGGAACAGTTTGGACCTATTTTACCGATCATCAAATTCAGTAATGTTGACGATGTTATTGCAATTTCGAACAAAAATGAAAGTGGATTAGGTGGCTCGGTGTGGTCGAATGATATTGATTTGGCCAATCAAATCGCCTTAAAAATGGAATGTGGATCAGTTTGGATCAACGATCATGGTGCAATTCAGCCAGATGCGCCTTTTGGCGGTGTAAAGCAATCGGGAATTGGTGTTGAATTTGGAGTCTATGGACTAGAGGAATATACTAGTATCCAAACAATAAAAATATCAAAGTGAAAATTAAACCATTGTTTGCGAGTCGCGCTATTGTAACCTAGGAATAATAGATGAAAATAATACCTATCATTAGCAAAACAGCAATGTTATCGATTGTGCTCGTTTTACTGTGCAGCTGTTCTCAGCAAGATTCGACTGATGAAACAATCAGCGAATCGAATCATGTGGACTCCGCCGAAGTTAAAGAAATTAAAAAAGAGTTTGATACTAGTCTTACTCCATTGCCCATTGAGGAGATTGGTCGAGTTGAAATACTCCCCCAGGATTTCCCAGAAAGTTGGATGTTTATTGATGAAGCTAGTTTTATGAGCATGTTTGGTGGAAAGATGATCTTACTTGATGTCGCGGAAACTAAACACTCAAAAAGAATCAAAGCCACGGCTGATAAGAATCTCTTAGGAAATTTTGTGCAAGCCAAGACCCGTAATGAATTTTATATCATGGAATCCTTTCATGAAAGAGGAGCGCGCGGACCGCGGACAGATGTTCTAACTATTTATGACAAAACTACAGTTGCGCCAATTAAGGAAATAGTTTGGAAAGATACCAATCGGTTAACGGCCTTGCCGGAACGATATTCAATGGCTCTGTCAGCGGATGAAAAATTTCTATATGTTGCAAATTTTAATCCCGCAGCTTCCTTCACGGTTGTAGATTTGAACAAGCATGAAATTGTAGAAACTATAGGAACACCTGGATGTGTTCTGACTTATCCTACGGGTCAGCGAAGTGTAAGCTCGCTTTGTAGCAATGGTGGTATGCTGACGACCACACTCAATAACAATGGAAATAAGAAAACTCAAGTTCGAATGCCACCATTTTTTGACACCGATAAAACTCCAATATATGAACGACCTGCCATTATTAACAATATCGCTTACTTTCCGAGCTTTGAAGGTGATGTTCATGTGATCGACTATTCTGGCGAACAAGCAAAGTATGTAGAAAAATGGAGTCTTACTTCAGCAAAAGAAAGAAGTACGAATTGGAGGCCGGGGGGATTAGCTCTCATTGACAAAGACGAACAAGGGCTCTTTTATATTATTATGAACCCCGATGGAAAAGAGGGAACACAAACTCATGGAGGCCCAGAAGTTTGGATTTTTGATCCAATAAAAAAGAAAAAATTGAGAACTGTGAAGATAGAAAAATGGGCCGTTTCACTCGCCGTGACTCGAGGAGAAAAACCATTGTTAGTGGTAACCAATGGCGAGATGAACTTAGATATATTTAATCCACGCGATGGTCAACTCATTCAAACGATTGGCGATTTTGGCAACGTCACCCCATTACTTGTTCATAAGGCATATTAGATGTCAGTTTTACTATTTATCTCTGATGCCCTCTCGATATTTTTTTTATGGTTATTCGTGTCCGCAGGATTGAATAAGCTCAACCCTCAAAAATTCAAATATTATGTTAATTTAATGACGAGTTATGGGTGGAAAAATACAAATATTTCCGGCAGTTTAGTAATGTTTGTAGGTCTTGTCGAGATTGCTATTGGAATATCTATATTGCTTCCATCGACAAAGCATGTTGCAGTTATTTCTATGGTTATCCTACTCGCAATTTATATCTGGAATATAGAGTTTCAACTATATCACGGCCGAAAGAATCTTGATTGCGGTTGTGGCGGGGCTGCTTTTAATTTGAAGGTAAGTCGTCATCTAGTTTGGAGAAACTTAATTCTCATTTTGCTGGCTAGTTTTTGTTTGAATTCAGGGTCAGTTGTTGATTGGTCGTATTGGTCGTTCGCACTGCTTATTGGAGCTTTGTCGGTCATTATTTATCAGAGTTCAGAACAGTTGATTAGTAACGCCCAAAAATTAAATACCTTGAGGACATCGTGATGGATTTCTTAGTGCTTTCAAATATCATTCTCTGGATAGTGGTTATCGCTTTGGTGTTAGTAATCTTTGCGTTAACTCGTCAAATTGGAGTTTTGTATGAACGAGTCGCGCC
>JAHRVB010000154.1 GCA_019090895.1 Kangiellaceae bacterium | reverse complement strand
GTTAGGCATCTAGGAAAATTATGAAATATCCTAAAGGAATTGCAGTAATAATAATGCTATGGGGAAGTCTAGTATATGCAGACATAGTTTATGATAAATCTAGAAATAGAGATATCCCAGTCTCAATTTCTTACCCAACATCTACAGAAAAATGCTCCAAAACATCTAAATGTTCAGTAGTTTTTTTAAGTGCCGGATATGGAATTCCTCATACTAAATACGCATTTCTTTCTAACCAGTTAAACGAGCTTGGTTATCTAGTATTCGCAGTAAGACATGAATTACCAAATGATCCACCATTATCTGTTACTGGTAATTTATACAAAACAAGAAGTGAAAACTGGAGTCGTGGAGCAAAAACATTAGCTCTATTAAGAATGCACTTCATACCTAGATATAAAAATTATGATTTTGATAAACTAGTATTGGTTGGGCATTCAAACGGTGGGGATATTTCATCTTGGCTTGGAAATGAAAATATGACATATATCTCGAAAATTATTACTTTAGATCATCGCCGTGTTCCCCTTCCTAAAACAAATAAAATGCAAGTTTTTTCAATAAGAGCAAGCGACTATCCTGCTGATAATGGTGTATTACCATCAGATGCAGAACAAATAAAATATGGGAGCTGTATAATACAAATTCCTAAGGCAAAACATAACGATATTTCAGATGATGGCCCTTTATGGTTAAAAATGAAAATTAAAGACTTAATAAGAGATTATTTAGCAGGGAAATCATGTAATGGGTTACAAGAAGCCTAACAAGTGCGTGAAGTGGATAGTTTTTACGTTGCACTTCAAAACTACAACTTACGCAGGGCATTAAGATTTCAGTAAGCAAGGTAACCGATGGCATCTAAGATATATAGCAATCGCAGACACTCAAATAACTGAGATGTTGCCACGGGTGTGATTCAACAATCATAAGGAAATATAATTGCATATTATAGCCATAATCATAGTAGTCGCACTCGCACTGTATTTAATTACAGGTAACTTCGATGAATTTTTAATTACCATTGAAAATGGTGAAATTATAAAACAAAAAGGCAGGATAGCTCCAAAATTGCTAAATGATTTCAAGCCTGCCCTTTCAGGTGTTAGAAGCGGGAAAGTAATTGGAAACAAGTACGAACGCGGAATAAAACTTACGTTTAGAGGTGATATAGACGAATTTACTGAACAGCGGCTACGCAACATTGTAGGATTATACTATGGCTAAACGGTTTTTGTGAAATCTGGCTTTATAACAATAATCTTCGATGGTGACTATAAAATGATGGTCTGTTTATTTTTCATAAACAAAAAATAGAACCCAATCGTTTTCTATATTTTTTTTAGTTTCTCTCTAACCGCATCTATCGCTTGTTTCTTTAACTACCGATGTTTAGCGGATGTTGGATTAAAATGCCCTCAGGGATAAGCAGATAGCTATTTATTTTCAACTTACTCAGCACTCCTGTATTGAGACGCTAATGGTTCAAGGAAAAGATTGTTATGTCCATGGGGAGCAAAAAAACGGCCCATGACCGCGCACGCATAGATTGAGATTTAGGTTGAGATTGAGATTGAGGAAAAAGCGCATAACTCTAAGAGCTGCTTCTCTAACCAATCTTTACGTTGAGAATAGTCGATACCAGTTTCTTCATCAATGCCGCTCTAACCTGACTGTCTGACACTTACTTATTAACGATTCAAGCCAATTTTATTTTTCAACAACATTGTCGCTTCTTCTGCTGAAACAGGTGCACTAAAATAATAACCTTGCAAATAATGACAGCCCAATTCAGTGACAATTTCAAGTTGCTTTTTTGTTTCTACCCCTTCAGCAATCACTTCTAAATCTAAGCTATGAGCAATACCGACTATGGCTTTCGTTAACGCTAGACTTCGTTTATCTGTTTCAGTTTGTTGAACAAAGCTTTTATCGATTTTCAATATGTCTAGTGGGAATTTACTAAGATAACTTAAGGAAGAATAACCAGTCCCAAAATCATCAATAGACAATCGGACACCAACGCTTTTTATGGTATGTAACAGGCCAATTATTTTTTCTGGGTCCTCAACTATTAAACTTTCCGTCAATTCTAATTCTAGATACTTAGCCGCAATACCATTGCTCTTTAGCGAATTAGCGATGTCGAGATTAATGTCCGTAAGTAAAAACTGTTTAGGCGAAATATTAACCGCCATTTTTATTTCGCTAAAACCTTGTTGATGCCATGCCTTTAATTGTTTAGCTGCTTGATTAAAAACATTAAGTCCAAGCTCAGCAATTAAGCCGGTCTCTTCGGCAATCGGAATAAATTCGTCGGGAGCAATACAGCCTAGCTCAGGATGGAACCAGCGAGACAGGGCTTCAAAGCTGACAATTTCTCCCGTAGCCAAGTCTAGTTGGGGTTGATAATACAAGCAAAGCCCCCCTTCCTTTAAGGCAATATTCAACTCTTGCTCAATTAAATTACGCCTATTTACATGATCCCCCATCGTTGCATGATAGAAATGGTATAAATTACTGCCTAACATTTTCGCGCTGTACATGGCAGTATCAGCACAATGTATCAGCTTTTCAGTATCCTTAGCATCATACGGATAAAAGCTAATTCCTATACTGGCTCCAACTCCAGTCAGTTTATCCTGAACCATTAAACCTTTACTAAATTCGTTTATTATTTTCTTCGCTATAGCCTCGGCGTTATTTTTTTCGTTAATACCTTCTAATATAATAGCAAACTCGTCACCACCTAAGCGTGCTACCGTGTCATTTTTGCGAGTCGATTGTGATAGTAAATTTGCTACTTTCTTTAATAACTCGTCACCGGCTTCATGACCTAAGCTATCGTTGACTTGCTTAAACTTATCCAAATCAATAAATAGCAGCGCAATTGAATCGTTAATGCCTTTAGAACGATTAATGGCTGTATTAAGATTTTTTCTGAAGCAACCACGATTTGGCAATTTAGTTAACATGTCATAATTTGCCATATTCCATAACTCTCGTTCTGACTTTTTCTTCTCAGTAATATCTGAAAAAACACAAACGTAGTGAGTGATTTCTTGTTGTTTCCCGTAAACCGGATTTAGGTCCATATCCTTAACATATAAATCGTTGTTTTTACGCTTACCTAAAATCTCACCACTCCAGTAACCTTGCGTGGAAATCTGTTCATCGACATCTTTAGTGCAAAATAAACTTTCATCATTTTTCACAAAATGGGGTAATCTTCCTGCGGCTTCTTCAGCGGAAAAACCGGTAATTCTACTAAAAGCTTTATTCACTGCAATCATATGAAAACTAGTATTTAATATGGTAATGGCGTTATTACTACTATTAAATGCTGTTGCATAGAGTTGAATCTCTTGCTCAATTCGAATTTCTTCTGTTATGTCTCTTAACGTCCCCGTAATTCCCTGCTCTCCGCTTTTACTATTCCGTTGGTTTAATTTACCTTTTAACTGTACCCACAAATAATTATCTTTAGCAGTACAAAGCCGAAATTCAGCGTCAAATACTTCTTCACTATCGATAGGAAAACTGGCTATATACTCGCTAACTCTAGGTCTATCGCCTTGGTGAATCATTAGAATAAAATCAGCTAGTGCTTTTTTTATTGGCGCTTCACCTAGCACCAAAATATTACAACTACCCGAGTCAAAATACATCACATTACTAGAAAACTCTAGTTCCCACATGCCTTCATCTCCTCCCCAAAGTGCAAGTGCTAACCGTTCCTCGCTGTTTTTTAGTTCACCTTCTCTATATTGAATTTGATCTAACATGTTGTTTAAGCCAAGCGAGAAAACACCTATTTCATCGATACTGGCTGTTTGATAACGATTCTTTAAGTTATTTAGTTTCAACACATCATTATTAATGAAGTTAATAATGTCTTTCAACGGGGCTTCAATAATAAATTTAGAAGTTAGAAATAAGGAAATACTTATGACGAGTAACGTTCCAGCAGCCAAAATAAGAGATGCATCCTTCATATCTTCTATTAATATAAACGCGTGTCTTTTTTCTTTATAAACTGTTAGTTTTAAATCCATGTTGTCGCTAATAAATGACTCTTTAAGCAATAACTCTGGTGACCCACTATTTTTCAGCTTCCCGAAAATAACGTTATCATTGGATTGCAATGACAAAGAAATGAAATCCGTCCCAAGAGTTTGAGTGAGTGAAATCACTTCCATCGTAATATTATTAGTAATACTAATAAACACCTCCGCACCTTGACCATCAATAAAATAATTATCACCTCTAAATAGATAGTTCAAGGTAAATAGAATCTGATCATTGTGTCGAGTAAAATAAGCGCTTTCTTTGAGTTGATTTTTTGCTATCCCGATAGAAGAGCTCTGCGTCTTCGCTTGAAATAATTGAAGAAATAATTCGCTTGACTCTGCGACTTTACCGTCTGCAAGGTGGATAACAGATCCAGCACTTGTGATAATTTCAATATCTTGATATCGAGTTTTAAAGCCAGTTAATGAACGAAGAAATTGTTCAAGATTGACAACCTCTTCGTTCATACCGTTAACATCTTCAAGTAGTTCGTAATCGATATAATTAGTTAACGCATTATGGGAACCAATAATTTGAGCGTCTTCTCGGGTTTGCTTGGAGATTATGCTAAATATATTCTCACTATTAGTCAGTGAGTTCCTTAGTTCTTTCGCAACTAACGGAGTTAATTTTTTATCCATTTGACTAACACTAATATAAGTCTGCAGTGCAACTAAGCAGATAATAGCAGCGCCTACAAATAACACTATTTTTAGCGTTATCGAACTTCGGATATAATGGGGGACAACACTAGGAATAATATTAGGTTTCATAAAGCATAATTTCCCGATAATTATTTATTAATTACCATCACAATCTTGATATTTTCTTGCTTTTCAGCAACTAATAACGGGATATAGCCTATCGCAGACGGGTAGATACTGACGAATTTAGCAACTAACTTTTGCGGCTTTATTTTTACTTTGTTTTTGATGGTGTTTTTAACATACCGATTAGACCAATCCGCCTGACTTGCCATCGCTGATTTATTTAGCAGTGCTTCGGAAAATATCTCTCTTCCTTTATCTTTTACTGGTAATTCAAATAGTAGAATTTTATGACCTGTTGCCCAAAAATTTCTCTTATCAGAATAAATCTGTGTAATCATCTTGGCCGTAATTTCATCCGTATTATTCACATTTACAACCACGGCCATTTGTTGAGCACGAAGTGAAGAACTAAGAACAAATATAGTTAATAAAAGTAACATTGATTTAAGTTGCTTCTGTAAGAAAACTATCATCTCTATCTCCCCAAATAACCTGTCACTGATAATATGTAATAATTGTAGTCTTCGATCATTAAGTCATCGTTACTATCTTGGTGATACTCTCCTTTTAGGATGAAATTCTCATTGAGGTGATAGTTAATAAACAATGAGTTCCGAGTGATTTTGTCAATATCATGATTTGTTTTATCGAAAACATCATAACGATAACCTAAACTCCATTGCTTGAATTGATAAAGGAATTGTGCGTAATATCCATCACTTATATTATCTTCACCAATATTTTCAAAGCTTAACTCCTCTTTTGCATATTCGCCCTGAAAAGTAACGTTTCCTTGCCGTAACTTTATATGGTACCCATGAGCAAATTTTTCAGCATTATTATTCGAACTGTCGTTATTATCACGATATAGTGTAAAACCTAAAGAGAAGTCATCTAGCCAAGGCGCTTCATAATCACCTTTAAAACCAACACTTTTACTACTATTTAAATCTTTTTTACCGGAAACATTAGATTCACCATTGCCAATATAGGTGATGTAATTGAAAAAATGATTGCTAGTTAATTCGCTGCTACCAAAGAGTGACATACCGTCAACAAGTTGTGGAAATATTTTCCGGATATGCAGCGGCCTCTCTTGAGTAGTTACAAAGGGAGGGTAATGATCTTCAGACCAAATGCCTGCGGGTGTAAAAAAACGACCTACTCGTACATTCAAGTGTTGTGAATAATTCCAGTCAAAGTTGATCGCTTCAACGAATATTTTCCCTGTGGACGTTTTCAACTCTCCCGAACCATCATTTAAACCTTCAAATTTTGGTGTGTCTTCATATTCAATTTCGGAAAAGAACTTCACGTCATTATCAAATTGTTTACTAAAGAATAATGACAAATGATGCATTCTAAATTCTTCGTTAACACCATCTTCCATAGACCCCCGATATTCCACATCAGCATAACCGGCAATTTTAATACTCTTATTTAACTCTTCAGATAAATCCTCATACAAATAAACTGCCAGTTCGGGTTCGCTTGAGAAATCTGCTATCTCATTAGTAGAAATGGAATTTTTGGAATTACTTTCTAGGTTGCTGATTGCTTTCTCATTTGCTACGGCGCTGTGAGTTAGGTTCTTGTCAACTGTTAAAGATACCTTTTGCTTATCTGATAATAAAATGGATTTCTGCTCATTTTGCTTGATCAGTAATTGCACAATCAACTCAAGCTCAGTGATACGCTTTTCTAACTGATTGACTCTTTCATTATCGACAGATTTGGCTACCAACGGTTTGACAATAACAAGGACAATGCAAGTTATGTAAAATATAATTTTCATAAATACACCAGATAGACACAAATAATGATTAACTTTAGATAATTAACAACATAGTTATATAAATATAGTTGATATATTAAACAATACCAGCTCTGAATGAAGCGGAAAAGTGACCGGAGACAAATATGCAAGCGGAGTAAAACTTTCGTTTAAAACTGATATAGACGAGTTTACTGAACGGAGGCTACGCAACGTTGGAGGGTTATACTAGGGCTAAGCGATTATTGTAATAATCTGGTTTTATAACAATAGTCGTCGATGCAGCCTATAAACTGACTGTTTACTAATTTTTTATATCATACTCATATCGCATTTAACTCTTGTGCGAGATGAATCTGATAAATTCGATTCCTCAATTGGATACTTTCGTTTTACCGGCAGCGCTGACCGCAGCATTTATAATTGCAGCAGCTATTTGATCGGCGGTTTCCGTAGAGTTGACAGCTCTTGCCATAGTAAGCCCACCGATTAAAATACTTAATACAGCCCACGCCTTGGATTTACAATCTTCAGGCGAAGTCCCATCAATCCCTTGAGCCATCAGCTCAACGATATCCACCATCTTTTCTTCGTAGATAGCGTGAAATTCAGATTTTGCGCGAACAACTTCTGGCGAGAGAGTTGTCATTGCACAGCCACATGAAAGGTCTGTGCGATGCTCCTGTCCGAGATAATGAGCCGAAAAAGCTTTAATCCAACCTTGACCATGTTGAAATTGTAACTCTGGAACAGCAGCAATCACTTCATCAAGCCCTTCCGATAGTGCAGCTTCAAATGCACCATCCTTTGACCCCAAGTGCGCATAAAAAGCACCAGAAGTGACGCCTGCGTCTTTCGCAATACCATCAACGCCGATACCAGCATAGCCGTTACTTCTGAATCCTTGGCCTGCTGCTTTGATAATACGTTTTCTCGTTTCTTGCTTCTTATTTACCTTTGTCATTTAACTACCCTCTTTGACGTTAAAGGCATTATAACTGTGTTTTTGAAAATAATATAGTGATCGCTATATATTTTCATTGACAAAATAACGATCACTATATAATATGGCGCAACTCAGATATATAACGAACGCTATATTTTGAAGGCGAAGTTATATTTGAGAGAAAAAATAAGGTCACCTGCAAAGTACCTTTAAATTATTATTATCAACTAGCTTATATATTATTGGAGAATATTATGCCATTAACACTCACTCTTACTGAAGGCGTTATACCAGCAGATTCTGAAAAAGAAGCTGTATCAAGAATCACTAATTCAATGCTTAGGCATCACGGTCTGTTAGGTAATACGGTAATGACACCAAATATAACTGCGCATGTTTCAGTGCTACCCAAGAGTTCCACTTTTTCAGGTGGAGAAGAGTTCTCAGGTGTTTGGATGGAATGGAAAGTACCATCATTTGCCTTTGCTTCAAGGGAATTACAATTAGCGCATTTCGCTGATGCAACCGAAATTATCAGAGAGTTATCCGACGGGAAACAACCAATAGAAAATATTTATTCGAATGTTATTCATACCGTAGATGGCTCATGGAACTTCAACGGTATCGCAATGACAAACGGAGAGATCGGAAACCAAATATCAAAGGGTTAATGATTTAACATCCAAAGGAATAGAGCCAATAGTACTAAAGAATTAGCTCGGTATTGAATACCAAATTTAGAATTTAATCGAGGAATAAAAAATGAAACATTACATATTAGTACATGGCGCCTGGGGCGCAGCATGGGAATTTAATAAAGTAGCACAGTTATTAAAAGATGAAGGAAATATTGTAATAGCGTTAGATCTTCCGGGTCATGGAGAAAACAAAGCAGATATTTCCGATGTTACGATGGATTCATATGTACAAACAGTTGTTGATGCAATCAGCAGCATTGACGATAAAGTTGTTTTAATTGGCCACTCATTGGCTGGAGCGATAATTTCTCAAGTTGCAGAACTAGTCCCTGAAAAAATCGACAGGCTAATTTATGTAGCCGCTATGTTGCTTAAAAATGGCGACTCACCGCTTGAAGTGATGCAACATGATCCGCATGGAGAGTTACTACCAAACACCATCTTTTCTGAAGATGGTAGCTATGCAACCCTTACCCAAGAAACGGTACGTAATATCTTGCTAAATGATGTCAAAAACGAGGCATATTTGGAGCGTATAATACCTAAATTTTTGTTTAAACAAGCGACTGAACCATTTATGGCAAAAGCTCAACTGAGTGATGAGAAGTTCGGTGGAGTCATCAAGTATTATATCAAAGCATCGATTGATAAAGTTATATCGCCATCAGCACAAGATAAAATGTTAACCAACTGGCAAGTGACTAAAGTGTTTACTTTGGAATCTGGACATTTTCCTCTAACCTCCATACCAGAAGAGTTAGTTGAAACGATTATAAAAATCGGATAGAAATAGTGGACAACAGATGACGAATATTTAAACAAACTATCGTCTCTGTTGTTGCTTATTGGATATAAGGAGAAATTGTGAACGCCGCTAAAACAGCAGTATTAGTGCTAGACCCTCAAAACGATTTAACTTCACTGAAGGGTAAACTTTTTTCAGCAACAAAACCCGTGTTAGACAAGTTCAATGTTATAAAAAACATTAACCATTTAACCGATACTTTTCGTGATGCTGGTGTATCAATTATTTTTAGCCCTATTGTTTTTTCTGAGGGCTATCCAGAAGTAGGAAGTAATCCTTATGGCGTGATGACCTCGGTTATCGCTAGCAATGCGATGGTAAAAGGAACAAGTGGCGCAGAAATAGATCAACAATTTACAATGAAAGACGAAGATATCATCTTGGAAAGAAGCGCAATTATCGCGTTCGAAGGGACGAATTTGTTAGATATTTTAAAAGACAAAGGGATCACCACTGTCGTACTTTGCGGGTTATTATCTGATATATGTATTGAGGGAACGATGAGAGCCGCATATTCTAAAGGATTTGAGGTTTTTACTTTAGAGGATGCAACGGCCACTCTTAGTTTAGAGAAGCAAGCAATTACAGTCGAGCATAGTTATCCGTTATTTTCGAAAATAATTAACACAGAAGGCGCATTATCATTGATTAAGGAATGATAGAAACTTCTTTATTGTAATAATTTAAGTGATAAAAATGACTACCGATATAAATAAACAAAATGTATTTCCTCGTAGAATTTTGCACACGATGTTAAGAGTAAGGGAGCTAAATAGGTCTGAATATTTCTATCGTAAATTTCTTGGAATGGAAGTACTGCGAAAAAAAGATTACCCTGACGGTGAATTTACGCTATCTTTTTTGGGTTATGGCGATGAACAGTCAAATACAATACTTGAACTAACCCATAACTGGCATGAGTCAGATTATGAAAAAGGCAGTGGTTATGGACATATCGCGCTTGCCGTAGATGATATATATCAAACGTGTAAGTTTCTTGAAGAAAATGATATTGTAATTAGTCGTCAACCTGGACCGATGAAATCTGATGTATCAGAAGTGATTGCCTTTATTGAAGACCCAGATGGTTATCCGATCGAATTGATTGAAAGGAGCTAGGCGTATAGAGTACGTCAAGTTTTTAGGTTCGTTATTAAAGGTAGAATTTGTTTCGCTTGCAGCCTAGTTTGTTCGAAATTAAAAATAGGATATATATACAATGACTCAAAAAATTATAATTACATTTAGTGTCTTACTTTACGCAGTTGTCGTTCCGTATATGGAATTAAATGTCACGCATGTATTTAATCCAGACTGGACCCCACATGTTCGTATTCACGAAGTGTGGCAGCTAATAACTAACTCAAGCTTTGGTATTCTATGTCTTTGGCTATCCTGGAAACAAAGAGAAGTCTTTTTGAGTTCCATGATCAGTTTAGTTATTACCGGTGGTTTCTTGGTAGCGTTTTCATTACAAAGTACCTATGGCGGGTCTATGAAATATTTGAATGGCTCCGAGAATACAGTATTCGGATTAAATCTTGGTGTCGTTGGATTTGGTCTAGCAGCAGCCTTATTGATTACAAATATTTTATTAGCATTGCGGAAAAATAGAGCTAGCTCGGCAATAAATCAAGATGATGTTTAAAAGGATTACAATCATGAGGTTTTCTTTTCTTCTATTGCTTAGTTCAATTTTATTTTCACCGTTTAGTTTAACGGATAATTTAGAAAATTATATTGATGATTATATATAGCCCGTTTTCCGTCTGCATCAATTTACTTATGCATCACAGAGGATAACCAAAATGAAAGCTATCGCCGTTTATGAGGCATTACCCGCGAACGAACCGAATTGTTTTGAAAGCATCGAACTTGATACCCCGACTCCAGTTGGTCGGGATGTTCTGGTTCGTATTGATGCAATATCAATCAATCCGGTAGATTCGAAAGAAAGGCTTGGGATATCTGGTCGATTGGATCAACCTCTCATTTTGGGCTGGGATACCTGCGGGGAAGTGGTTGCCGTTGGCGAAGACGTCAAAAACTTTAAACCGGGCGATATGGTGATATCTGCTGGTGATATTACGCGGCCAGGGAGTTATGCTGAATTTCAACTGATTGATGAGCGGATCGTTGGATTTAAACCCGCAGGGCTAACCTGTGAAGAAGCTGCGACACTACCGTTAACTTCCTTGGTCGCTTGGGAATCATTATTTGATCGTCTGGAGATTTCCAGGAACGACGAAAATAGCCCGCCTTTACTTATTATCGGTGCTGCCGGTGGATTAGGTTCCATGGCTATTCAGTTTGCACGGAAATTCTCAAATTGTACAATAATTGCGACAGCTTCTCGTCCAGAAAGCAAAGAGTGGTGTATCGAATTAGGTGCTCACCATGTGATTGATCATTCGGGTGACTTAAGAGAGCAATTGAAAGCTATCGGTTTTGAAACCGTGCCTTATATTTTGAATTGCAGTAACAATATCCCTTATTGGGAAATAATGAGCGAATTAGTTTCTCCTGAAGGAGCCATATGTCTGGTTGCCAGCACAAAAGCAAAACTAGATTTAGACATCTATATGGCAAAAAGTGTTCGAATTAATTATGAATTGATGTTTACAAGATCATTATTCGGTACCGATAAAATGTTCCGTCAAGGAGAGCTATTAACTAAATTATCTGAAATGCTGGAAACTGGAAAAATTCGTCATATTATGACAAAGAGTTTTGGCCCAATGACCCCCCAATCTCTGTCAAACGCACACCGTCATATTGAACGGGGTCGCATGATTGGAAAAATAGCTCTCTCTGGAATACAGCAATAACCACTCATCGAAATAAAAATGATTGCGAATAATGAAAATTGATACTGGATACTACGTAGTGAATGGTCAAGATTTTCTATAGATGGCCCATGTATTTTAAAACGTCAGTTAGTTAGTTAGTTAGTTAGTTAGTTAGTTAGTTAGTTAGTTAGTTAGTTAGTTAGTTAGTTAGTTAGTTAGGATGAACGACAGAGTATCGTATAAAAAGGTATAAACATCCCTCCTAAGTAGGAGGTTGTTAGAGACAAGGAAATTGCGAAGTGTGTAAATGATTAATCGAGGGAAAAAACATGTCTAAATTAATCAAAGGTAAATGCCTCTGTGGTGATGTTAAATATGAAATTGAGAATAGGTTTGAGCAATTCTATATCTGTCATTGCGAGCAATGTCGCAAAATCACAGGATCAGCGTATGCATCGAACCTTTTCGGCGATCCTAGACGATTCAATGTAATTTGTGGGTTGGAAAAAATAAAACGGTTCGACCATGACGTACGCGGTTTTACAAAAGCATTTTGTATTGTATGCGGCTCAGGTGTGCCTTATTTAAATACTAAAGGGGATTCTATAGTTGTTCCTGCTGGTACATTGGATGGAGAACCAAATTTTACGCAGAAAAACATAATTTTTCACAAAGAAAAAGCTAATTGGTCCGAACAGAACGAAATTGATAGATATTTCGACGGATTCCCATTTTAAAGTCGCCTTTGCAAAAGGAGTTTTTAGTGATTACTTGTTATGTCAAATATCAGATTGATCCTGATAAAATCGAGGCGTTTGAATCCTATGCTAAACGATGGATTCCATTGGTTGAACGATTTGGCGGCACTCACCATGGTTATTTTTTACCTCATGAGAGCGACAATGATTTAGCTGTTACGTTATTTTCATTTCCGTCATTGTCAACTTATGAGACCTATAGGAAAGAAAGCATGGAAGATGAAGAATGTATTGCTGCTTATGAGTTAGCGAAAAATACGAAATGCATTATACGTTACGATAGGCAGTTTCTGCGCCCCATATTAAAGTGAATTTGGGCATCTTCTGAAATTCGTTATATCTGATTAGTTATCCTTTTGGTGCAAAACATTCTTGATTCAAGTGAAATCATTGCTATTAGAGCCTGGAGTATGTTACCTAGAACGGCTGAGCATTATTCTGATTCAGTCGCGATTGGTAAAACAGCGCAGAGCTTGCCATTATTACTTGGCGAAAAAGCCTGACTGTCCACATCACTAGGAATAATTATGCTTACCAATTTCATACTTGCAAAGTCGTCGGCACTGGGAACTAAATGGGTACTGCTCGAATAAACAAGCTCTTTCGAGCTATTCTGTAATTCAAAGAGACGTATAATGAGAAATACACTGTTATTCGGATTAACGCTTTTCTGCCTTTTAAGTTTAAAAGGATTAACTTTCACTGAAACGTTACACTCATATATTCTCACTGAATCTGATAAAAACCTTGCTGATTTGCTCCAGCGTATTGAAGAAGTTCGTTTGGAGCACAATGTTCCTGCAGTCGGTATCACATTGATTAAGAACGCTGAAGTTGAATGGCAGGGTTCTTTGGGGGTAGCGAATAGGGACAGTAATCGAATTGCCGATGAGAATACTTTTTATCGAGTTGGATCAATAACTAAAACTTTTACTGCTTTAGCAATACTAAAGCTTCAAGAGCAAGGAAAGTTAGAGCTTAGCGATAAGTTGAGAGACTATGTCTCGACAGATTACTTCCAAAATCCTTGGGCTGAAGAACATCCAATAACTATTGAGCAACTTCTAGAGCATACCGCCGGACTAACCGATATGGGTACCGCGGAGTTTGGTCACGAGGATCCAACGCCTATATCTCTCGACGATGCACTGGAATTCAATTCGGAGAATCACAGAGTGCTATGGCAACCTGGATTACATAGCTCTTATAGTAATTTGGGCACTGGCTTTGTAGGCGCAGTAATTGAAAAAGTGAGTCAGAAAACTTATGACGACTTTCTTACAGACTCAGTGCTTAAACCGCTTAATATGATGCAATCTTCGACCTTACTAACATCTCAGGTAAGGTCCAGTTTAGCTACAGGTTATGATAGCGGCGGGTGGAATGAAAACGATTATTGGCATCTCATTTTTCGGCCGTTTGGTGCGCTAAATAGCTCCCCTAAGGAAATGGCCAACTTGCTTAAATTGTTGGTCAATCGCGGCACGATAAATGGTGAACGTTTCTTGAGCGAAGCTTCAATAGAGCGAATGGAAAATCCAGCGACTACATTGGCGGCTAAAGCGGGTTTGAAATTCGGTTACGGGTTAGGAAGCTATCATACAGAGCATAAGGGGTTCGTTTTCCATGGTCATGGCGGCACGACCGCCGGCTATTTGGCTCGATTTGACTATTTACTGGAAAATGCTTCAGGTTATGCGGTAATGATAAATAGTAATAACAGTAGCGCAATAGCTTCCATTAATAAATTAATTCGTGATTACTTAGTGGAATCTATCACTCCAGTTAATATTCGAAATGACAGACCGTTAAATGAGAATTTGTCTGACTATCTTGGCTACTATCAACCAGTGACTTCCCGTAGTCGAGTAGCCAAATTTCTCAAGCGATTTCTAGGAATTAAGAGATTAACCCTAGAACAAAATCAATTGATACTAACCTCATTTTTGGGAGAGCCCTCTAGGTTAATTCATCAGGGAAATAACTTTTATAGGGAGTCAAATGACTCTAATGCGGATCTCGCGTTACTCAAAAATACCCAAGGCGAAATTTTTCTACAAAATGACGACAATTATCAACGTATTTCAACCATTGGTTTTTACTCTAAGATGGTGACCTTTGGATTGACAATACTCCTAACAATTTCTAGTTTGTTTTATCTGTGTTTTTTTCTGCTAAAACATTTACTCATGAGGAAGCTTCCCAATAAACGCCGATGGCTAAATCTACTGGGAGTGTCGCCGTTTCTACTATTAATTAGCTTATTTCTGACTTTGACCGTTTTCTCTACAGAGAAAGGCAGCATCGGAGATATTTTATTCGATATATTAGGAACCGGTATCTTGTTTTTGTCAGTACTTGGTATGGTACTGGCACTATTTAACAAAAGCAGCTTGGGCACCCGTCTACTCCATTTTATGATATCTATTATTAGCACCGTGATGGGTTTGTACCTCTATCATTCGGATCTTATCAGCCAGCCAATCTGGAGTTAAGAAATCACAAAAAAGTAGGTGATTGAATTAAATATTTGTAAGTATTCGATAATGTTCTGGTTGAATCTAACAGAACTGTTTCGTAACGAAATACGATTCAATGATTGAGGCCGTAGCGTCATTGGGAATTACTTATACGTTAATTTATAACTGGAAACGCAAACTAGAAATTGAGAATGGTTACTTTCATTTAATGATGATATGTCGCTAATCGAACTCTAATATTCTCTAGGTAATATGTCCAGTGGAATTTGAGCAGAACACTTTACTCTCTTAGCAACACCAAATCGCTTTCATAATCAAACATTCGGTAAAAGCTAATACTTTGCTGGTCAGAAGACACATCGAAATAGCGCATATTAATATTGGTTGTTTGAGAAACAGTTAATACTGTTGCTGCCTGGTGGTTATTGGTATCAAAATGACGAATTAAATAACCTGATTTTATATCTTCTCGCCAATATACTCCGTCATTAAATGCAACTAAACTACCCCAAGCAGAGGTATCTATTTTGTCCAACAGTTGTAACTCTTCTCCTGTTTTTCGGTTTATTTGCCATAAACCAGGAACAGTTTTCAACACGTAAAGATAGCGTCCGTCAGGACTTACTGTAGCGCTAACTGCCCCTACTTGGTTTATTTTACGCTGTGTTTTTTTTACAAGATCGAACTCCCACAACTGGGGCCCCATATCGTCGAAGCGTGAAAATAAAACAGCGTTACTGTTGTTATCCCAAATAGGATAAAAAATCTGATTATGACCAACGTTTAACCTCGAGGCGGAATCATCATCGAGCGAGTAGATCCAAATTTGTCCATTGGTCAACATAATCAATATTCTGTAATCATCAGGCGACCAGTGAAAATCGAGTAGTTCGCTGTCCCCAATAAATCCAAGCTCAATAGAGTGCTCTTCGCCAGAATCTTGAATCCACAATTGATGCTGACCATTTCGATTGGAGATAAATCCACTCTTTTGACCATCGTGGGAATATTCATGCATGTAATCATGGTAATTGGATGCTACAAGCAGCGTGTTTTCTTTTTCACTGGCGTCTTTTATTTGAAATAAGGGGTTACCCGTTTCATAAACATTAGCCTGCATAGTTGATTGCACTAGGCCTATAATTTTGTCATCTGGACTCAGAGTTGGCTGGCCTAACATAGCATTTGATTGAAATAGAGACTGCCGGTCACCGGCCATATCAACAATATCTAGTTTTCCTTGGTATATATCACTTATGAGCAAGCGTTGATTATCACTAAACCAAGTAACATCAGAAAAACGACTTAAACCTGAAAGCCAAGGTAAAGTCTTTTTAGATTTAAAAGAAAACTGGTTAACCTCTAAATTGAAGCTATCAGAGCTTTGCTCTAGTAGCGCTACCCGTTGCCGGTTTGGAGAAACAGCGAATTCGAAAGGGTAATGGCCTTCTACTTCTTTGACATATTTCGTGCTTACTTTCACTCGATAAAGCTTGTGTTGACCCATAGTGTTAATATTACGGTCAGAAAATAGAATAAGATCATCATCTAGCCAATGAATTTGTCCTTCATTATTGTTGCCACATGTGACTAACATTTCACCTTGTTCGATCATATTAGGATAATTTATATAGGTTACGTATAGTCCACATTTTCCATCTTTTTTGTTGAAATATGCCAAACGCTTACCATCAGGAGACCAAGCTGGGGCTAGCTCGTCGCCATTTATTCGACTCAATGTCAGACTAATTTTTTCTGAAAGTGAATAAATAGCTAAATCAAATCCTGAATTATCTTCACTTCCTTCGCTATAAACGACAAAGAGACCATCGGGAGAAAATTTTGGGTCGCGTTCAATTCCTCGACTGGATGTAATCGGAGTAAACCTTTTAAAGGATGGTCCAATGTCGCGAGTAGATTCGAATAACCAAATAAAGAAAGCTAACACTATTAATAATAATAACCCACTTTTCAAAAATAGGGAGCGAGATATAAAAGTGTAGGATTTTGATGATTTCTTACGAAAGGTGCTATGTATTGATTGGTTAACGTCGGTTTTACTTAGTGAAACCTCAGCGATGAGTTGATAGCCTTTTTTGAATCGTGTAATAATATATTTAGGCTGTTTTCGATCATCTTCTAGAGCATTCCGTAACATCGCGACTGTTTTAGTCAGCGTATTCTCATTAACAACCACATCTTGCCATAGGGCCTCAAGTAGTTGCTCCCGACTTACAACTTGCCCTTGTTTTTCAACTAGAAAGATAAGTAGAGCCATACATTGAGGCTCTATGATTTTACTCTCACCTCCTTTAGTTACACTATTCTGTAATGGCGTCACAAGCCATTGACCGAGCTGAAATTCTTTGTTTTTGTCTAATATCACTGACATTTTTACTCATACTTAGATGACTATTCTGGCTACGCTTCACTGGATTAACTGTAGTTGCCTACTAAATCCGAAATACTTTTCTTTGAGTGTAAATAACTCTGAATAAAGAAGTCGGTCATTTACTTTTCACACGAATTTCACTTACTTTTCATTCAAATAGTACAGCAATGGCATATATTCTAACCCAGTAAACAAATATGTAAACGTTAAATTGAAGGGCCGAATCATGGTAAATAGATTAGTGAAGTGGGCATTGATAAGCGCCTCTGTTATTGGCGTCTTGACCATAGTCTTCAAGTTGTTTGAACCTCAAATTCTTTCAATGGATTGGCAGCCATTACCAGATATCAATAGAGACATTGGCGAAAGTAGAGTATATCAAGATAAGTTCCAACCATCGGTTCAAAAAGCTCAGAACATCGTTCAACAAGGCAGAGAAAATTTACAGTCGCCGGGCATATCGGTTGCAGTCGGTATTAATGGCGAAGATGTCTGGGCTGCCGGCTACGGGTATGCTGATTTGGAGACACGAAAACCTGTCACAACGGAGTCTCAATTTTATATTGGTAGTACATCCAAAGCGCTGACATCGGTCGCGCTGGGCTATTTAATTGAAAACCAAGGATTACAGCTAGATGATTCTATAGGTCAATATCTGCCAGAACTACCTGTTGCTTTAAGGGGGATCACTATTCGTCAACTTGCCAGCCATCAATCGGGTATTAGAAACTATGGGTTGTGTCTGTGCCTACCAGCCAGTGAATACCATAATAATGACGAGTTCGCTTCGGTGACGGACGCACTTGAGGTTTTTATTGACGACGCACTATTATTCAATCCTGGAGAGCAATTCTCATACAGTAGTTACAATTTCACATTGCTCAGTGCTGTAATGGAAAAAGTTTACAAACAGCCTTTCTTACAACTGATGCAAGATGCAGTGTTTGACCCATTAAATATGCCGTTAACCGTCGCTGATCAAAAAACGGTCAAGACACCCTATAGAGTTGAGTTCTATAACGTTGGAGAAAAACATTATCAGCACGCTTATGCTGTTAACAATAGTAATAAATGGGCTGGAGGCGGCTTCTTGTCAACACCTAGCAACTTGGTTGCTATGGGCAACAGGATACTCAAGGGCGACTACTTAAATGATCAGACCTTGCAATCGCTATTTGAACCACAAAAGTTAAATAATAACGAAATCAATCCACAAGGTTACGCAATCGGATGGCGCCACAATGTAGCTAAAAAAAGTCTTGGAGGAAAAGATAGAGTTCACTACATACATCACGGTGGAGTAGCTTCTGGTAGCAGATCTTTCTTAGTCATGTTTCCAGAATATGGGTTAGTAATTTCAGTAATGGTCAATAGCACCGGTGGCAGTTTTAGTGAATTATCAGATATGACGTTTGATATTGCACAAGCTTTTCTAAGTGAATTGCAACGCAATAATGAATCGATATAAGAGATTTTATTAAATACATGAATTGAAACCATCATAAGAGTCAGACAAACACAGATGACAGTATTTGTAATTTGATTCAAACAACAATACTTGTTTCATAACTAAATACAGTAACAGAAGAAACGTAGAATTCGACATTAGTATGCTCAATGATAAAGGAATCGTCACATGAAAGAATTAACAATATTATACCCAGTACTGGCTCATATAGTTCTGGTGTTAGGGCTCTACATTTTATTAGGTTTAAGGAAATCAGCTGAGGTGAAGAGTAAAAGTGTAGATTTAAAAAAAGCATCCTTAGATAATAAGGCTTGGCCAT
>JAHRVB010000153.1 GCA_019090895.1 Kangiellaceae bacterium | reverse complement strand
CAAAACTGGCCGTTATTGTCGTTACCGTTTTCTATATTGGTCTCTGTGAAAATGTAAGTACCAAAGAATTACCTATTTATGCGGGCATGGATACTGTTCAACCTGTTTGGTCTAAGAATGGTATGGTCTCCAGTGTCGAAGCTTTGGCAACTGAAATCGGTGTGTCAATTCTTGAGCAAGGCGGTAATGCTGTTGATGCAGCAGTTGCCGTTGGTTTCGCGTTGGCAGTCACTTATCCACGGGCAGGTAATTTGGGTGGTGGGGGATTCATGGTGATCCACTTAGCGGCTGAAGGCAATACACCGGCTAAAAATCTCACCATTGATTACCGCGAAAAAGCGCCTTCTAAAGCTCACAAAGACCTGTTCTTAGACAAGGATGGAGATGTTGTTCCAAACATGTCGTTGTTCCACGGGGCATCTTCGGGAGTGCCAGGAGCAGTTAAAGGAATGGAGTTAGCCCTCAAGCAATATGGAACAATGAGTTTGTCACAAGTAATGCAACCTTCCATCGATTTGGCAGAATTGGGGATCGAAGTAACTTATGATCTTTCTCGTTCGTTAAAGGGAATGAAGAAAAGACTAGGGAAATGGAAAAGTAGTAAGAAAATATTCTTTAAATCTAACGGGGATTTTTATCAAGCTGGCGAGCGATTGTTTCAAAAAGATCTTGCTGAAACACTGCGAGTTATCGCTAGTCAAGGCAGCGACGGATTTTATAAAGGAAAGATCGCGCAAAAAATCGTTACTTCTGTGAATAAATCGGGAGGTATTTTTACATTATCCGACTTGGAGAATTATCAGGCAGTATTAAGAGAACCTCTGACCACTAATTATCGAGGCTATCAAGTATTTTCAATGCCACCACCGTCTTCGGGCGGTATACACTTAATCCAATTATTGAACACATTAGAAAATTATTCACTGACAAAAAGTGGCCACAATAGCGCTAATTCTATTCACTATATGGCAGAGGCTATGAAATATGCATATGCTGACCGAAGTGAGTATCTGGGCGATTCCGATTTTTATCCCGTCCCTATAAAAGAACTCACCAGTAAGCGATACGCAAAAGATATTTTTGATAAAATCAACCCCCTATCTACGACAGCAAGTGAGGACATCAAACCTGGGAATCTCGCACCTTACGAAAGTAATCAAACAACACATTACTCGGTAGTTGACCGCTGGGGTAACGCTGTTTCTACAACGACAACGCTTAACTTTAGTTATGGTTCTGGTCTTGTTGCGGACGGGACTGGCGTATTAATGAACAATGAAATGGACGATTTTTCTGCCAAGCAAGGTGTGCCCAATGCGTTCGGGCTATTAGGTGGCAAAGCCAATGCTGTTGAAGCAGGAAAGCGGCCACTAAGCGCAATGACACCTACCATTGTAATGAAGGATGGACAGGTGTTTTTAGTCACCGGATCACCTGGCGGGTCGCGCATAATTACTACGACCTTGCAGGTAATACTGAATGTTATCGATCATCAAATGAATGTCGCTGAGGCAACATTTGCTAGTCGCGTACACCATCAGTGGTATCCCGATGAATTAAGAGTAGAGCGAGGGTTAAATTTTGATACGATTCAGTTACTTGAAAACAAAGGGCATAGCGTCAAAATGAAATCTTCGATGGGAAGCACTCAATCAATCATGAAAACAGAAAGAGGGCTTTTCGGTGCGAGTGATCCTCGTAGCCGCGGTGGAAAAACGACTGGGCATTAATAGGCGTTAAAACAATCGAGCGCTATTCTATTTTTGTAGCAGTACATATAACTGCGAAACGAAACGCTTAACAAACTAGTTTGGTGTAGCAAAAACGCTAGTTCTAAACTTTCCAAAATATCTTTTTCTTGTACATCAGAAAAAGCGGAACATACATTATCATCAAAAAGATAATTGCAAATACAAGTGAGTTAATTTCCTGGTTTGTCGACACCGTTTTTATTATGGAATAGAGGTGGGGTTTTATAGATTTCCCTTCTATTTTAAACATCATTAATATGCGTGCAGCGATACCGGAAAGCATAAATAAAGCGATTGCATTGGTTCCAAAAACAACAAAAGGGGCTGCCCATAATTTGTTTGTTTTTAAATCAATCAACCAACGACTTGCCGCTAAAACCAGCATGGCGAGGCCCGACGCAAGCAGTACATATGACGGCGTCCAAAGATTCTTATTGAATGGTATCCATATCGATAATAGATAACTGAGTCCGAACAAGCTTAACCCAACGAGGCTAAGTTGTTTGATTTGTGCCGTAACACTGGGTTTAGTGAGAATTATTTCAGCGACCAAAATTCCTATTAGACAACTAACTATCGCGGGTATCGTCGTTAGAAGTCCTTCTGGATCGGATGCAAATGGTACGCTCGATTTGTGATAGAGATGTGACAACCCGAATAAGTGGTGATCAATATAAGCCGCTAAATTTTTTCCCGGTAGTAAATTACCTTGATAGACAATACCGTTTGCATCGGTTAGTTCAACTAGTAACATAGCAGTCCAGTAAGAAAATAATAACAGAATGCAGATGGCTACTTTGAGTATGTTTGACAAGTATTGATGGATGAACGCACAGCAAAGATACACAATCGCGATTCTTTGCAATACACCAAACCAGCGTAAGGAATAGAGCCGACCTTCAACCCAATCAAAGTTAGGGTCATAAAAATTATAGTAACTCAAAGATAGAAACCAACCGAGGCACATCAGTTTAATAAATCGAATAAAAACTGATTTTCCAAAATCTAAGCTGAGACTCTGTTTTAATGCAGAGTTTTGTTGAGATATTGAGATTGATAGACCGACAATAAATAGAAAGAATGGAAATACTAAGTCGGTGACCGTCCAACCGTGCCATGGTGCGTGTTTCAGTGGCGAGAATTGATAACTCCAACTTCCTGGGTTATTAACAAGGATCATGGTAAATATAGTTAGACCTCTTAAGAAGTCTATCGACATTATTCTGTTCGAATTATATTGCTCAGTAATTTTTCTAAAATGCTGTATAAACAAAACGGCCTGTTTCCTTTGTGTTTTTATTGATGGAATGTCGCCTTCTCAATCCCTATTACTTCTCTAAAAATGCTTCGTAAACCAGCGAAATAATACTGCCATACTTACCTGTTTCGAATTCGTCGCCAGCGAAAATTAGATTGTCCGTGCTAATCCCATCGACCATTTCTGGCTTCATTGTCGTGTGTTTTTTATTAGTTAATAAAACAATGATTAAGTCATGAAAAGGATCAATGACGGTTACTGTTCCTGTCCATCCGGTATGTCCGATTGCATACGGGCTTGCGTAGGGACCGAAGTGCCATATGCGCTCGCCATTTCCCGCGCGACGCCAACCGAGTCCCATTGTCACATTGAGATTTGAAGGTTTAAGAAATTGGTCCATTTCACTACTTTCGAAGAAACGGTGCTTTCCGTAGCCGCCACGATTCAAGATAACGCTGGCTAACACAGCGGTGTCTTTTGCAGTGGAAAACAATCCTGCATGTCCAGCAACGCCTTGCATGGAATAAAAAGCCTTCTCGTCATGGACTTCTCCATGTACGACATCAGTTCTGGTGTTGACGAAATCGACAGTTGATTGGCGTGTATTTCCTTGGAGTTCTGTTGCGGCAATCTCAGACTTACTGAATCCGTTTAGGAGTGGGTTGAAGGTCGTTTTCTCTAGCTCCAGCGGGAGGTAAATATTTTCGCTTAAATATTGATCGAGAGACTGTTGAGTTATTCTTTCGATCAATGTCCCTAGTAGCATGTAATCTACATCACTGTATACGGTTTTTAGACCTCGACTATGCTTAAAAGGCACTTTTTCAATTAATAGTTTTTGTGTATGACCTTTACTTTGTGAAAATAAGTGCTTTCCCAAATTATTTTCTTTATCATGAAAATTAACCACAGGTATATAACCAGCTGTGTGATTCAAAAGATCACTGACGAGACGAGATTCACGGCCTTCACCTTTATAATCAACCAAGTATTCACCAATAGGAAGGTTAACGTTTAGCTTTCCTTCACTTACGAGTTTCATGACTGCATAATTTGTTGCATACATTTTTGTGTTGGATGCCATATCGAAAAGAGTATCTAGGGTCATTTCCGTCGGGGAGGCAAGCGGAACTCCCTCCCGATCATAGCGATTACTATAACCATAAGCTGTATGCTTTATAATCTTTCCTTCTTTTGCGATGAGTAAGGTTGCTCCTGGAAAGCCTTGCTGAATTTCGGACTCTATCAACTGGTCAATTTTCTTTAGTTTCTCTTTCGAGAATTGGTTTTGCAATTTCTTTGTTTCAACTAATCGAGGAAAGGGTACTTCGACTGTTAAGGACGATTGCTCTGGAAATAAATTCTCAAGTCGAAATGTGTTGTAACCAGTCTTAGTGTATTTTGATAAATCGATTCTTGTTATGCTGTCATCACCAAGTGATTTTGATATCAAGAGTTTTTTTCCATTGATATACAACTCAACTGACTGAGCATCTTTGTTATGGATAATTAGTTCGCCACTGCCTTTGTATGCTTTGAATATCTTTCGGTTATTAACCAGTTGACGAGTGCTCGGTTTCTCGACTGGAAATCGTCCATCGAATTGTCCCAAAAACGTCGTTTTTTCTTTTTCTAGTGGGATTAAGTTGGCTTCAATTTCTAATCGTTCAAGTAATGACTTTAGACGTGTTTTGCGATACTTTTCTATTAAGGCAAATAGCGTAGCCATAGTTTCGGGCGACGCTTTGCCGTTGACCTGCCATGGACGAAAATGCATTTGAAAAACGGTTAAAGCATTGATGGTTTGTGCGTCCATGACGCCAGTTTCTATAACACCATACCCATAACTCTTTAGGGCGGCTTGAATTAATTGCACGGAAGGTTGTTGTTTTTGAAAACGTTGCCAAAAGTTCGCAACCGCTTCTTGCTCATACCAAGCACCTATACCCGCACGATGAAGTTGGTGCCATGGGAATTTGGGACCCGGATCGACCCGACGGTTAGGTGTGATATCAGCGTGTCCAATGATTCGGTCGGGAGTTATTTCGGGATTGCGCTTAATAATATCTTGAACCAACAATACCAATTGTTCGATTTGTTCGGGATCAAAGTCTGGATAAAAACAAATTCTATCAGCCTTTGCCTCTATATTAAGGCCATTGATTGGTAGGTTATCGTTGGTGGCATCTTTATCAATTTCCCGTTTAGTGCAAGTTGATTTATAAACTAGCTCGATACCGATAGATTGGTCATTGAGATTGTTTTGTCCCTGCCAGTGGCTTCTACCTGCATGCCAAGCTCTTTTATCTTCTGAGACTAACTGAAAGGTTTTCAAATCTTGGTGGGGATAGCTAGGATCATCCCTTTCAGGCATTAAGTAATGTGCGCTTACTCCACCTTTGGTTAAGGCTCTCACAGAATCCTGATAATCGATGGTCGTAAAGTGGATTATAAGATAGCGTATGCGCTCGTTATAATTGTCTGTAGGAAGTTGTGTAATCGGTAGTTGACTGCAACTAATCAATAAAGTTATGGACGCTATCAGCAGGCCTTTGAATAACTTGAACCTTAAATTGAGTATTGCGCTTTTTTTAGTCGCAGAACGTAAGAATAAAATATTCATATGAAAGAGCGTTTTTGTCTCATCGTTTGTATGGTATATCAATAGTACACTATCATCAGTTACTTAGAAAACCGCTTTTGGAATAAAATATTCCAATAATGGTTGTTGAAGTCGGGATCGTCATCGTTTGTATGTTAAGTTGCAAATTCTTATGGTGACTTCCCAAATTGTCTAGACGAGCATGAGCTTAACTTTTTTCATGCAAATACTTGGTAAGAAAATCGCGGTTAGCTCAGTGATAAACACCCGTTTCGTCTTTTATTCAACTACACTTTAGCTAGTTAATTGCTATTCAAGTTGTGATGTTGAGTTCCTGAGGTGTGAAAGCTGGAAACAGTTCGAACAAATTCAGGATTGTCTTAAATTTAAGTTAGAGATTACTAATCAAAATGGTTGAATTACCACCGTCATTGGCCTACTACGGAAGTTATCAGGGCGCATTACAAATAATCCAACATCAAATGTTGCCGGTATTTCCGGCAGATGAATTACGCGATCCATTTTTACCTAACCAACACAGTGAAATGGGATTTGATTGCCAGGAATTGTTTGAGCTTGCTGTGAAATACATGACGTCCGCGATTTTGGGTAAGTCATCTCCCAAAGGGAATCCAAACCACCCTTTACAAAAAGCTATCCGTCGTTGGAGAGGTGAGAACCGATTCAATGATGAAGCTGAAGTTAGAGAATCGCTTGTCAGTCTACTACCAGCTATGGTGGAAACACAATTTAATGATGCTGAGAAAATTCACCAAAATTGGCTGGATTATATTAGAGGTAAGCGAGTGCTCCCTTTATTTGAGCAGGCTAATCATTCCGAACTATGGCTAATGGAAGCTGACAGATACGCCGGAGTTGTGATTAAGTTTGCTTGTGATGATGACTCGATATTCGAACAATGCTTACCAGCACATTATGATAAGCAACCTCCAAAGACTGTTAAAATACAGGATTGTGTCAGTTTAATGATGGGCGAACTTAATGAAATTGAAGTCGATTTCGCTAAAACACTCTTGACACAAAATTATCAGTTTAGAGGACAAAAAGAGTGGCGTTTAATTACCGGCAAGCAACCAGATGATGAGTTTTGTATTCGATTTTCGACAGAGCTTATTAGAAGTATTTATATCGGTGCCGCTGTGCCTAAGAACAAAGCTGACGAACTAACAGAAGTTACGCGGCAACTTGACGGAAACATCAATATCTATCAAGCTAATTGTTCAGAATCTAATTATGAGTTTATGTATGACAAGTACGATGATAATAATGATTAGACATTAGACATTAGATGAAAGTCGCTAAATCACTTGTTCAGCCTTAGTTGTTTCAACTTACATATGTTTTGCGAGTAAATATTGATATTATGCTTTATCGTGCTTTGAACTCAGTATCAAATTGAAATGAATACAGCTAAATTGCATCACAAAGCGTTGCTGCCATTAACTTCGCGCATAGAAGATCCGTTAGACCTTACGAAACACTTTCCATTTATGATTGCTGTAGTCACTAATCTATTACAGCTAAGTAAAGATGCATCCATTCGAAAAATTGCTAATTTGGAGCCTAGAGAATTCAGGGTGTTACTTAATATCGGTAGTTATATGCCCATAAAAGCAGCGGATATAGCCTATTTGGGCCGACTTGATTCTTATACTGTTAGTCGTGCTGTTAAGGTATTGCGCCAAGGCGATCTTATTGAAGTTGTTGCAACAGAAAATAATAAAAAAATTAAGAATTTAGTGCTTACTCAGCAGGGAGAAAAAATCTATCGAGAGATTTGCGATCGACTCAACAAGAGAACTCAAGAGCTAGAATCTGTTATTACCATAGAAGAAAAAATCGAATTACTGAGGCTATTATCGTTGCTAGAAAGAAAATCTGAGTCGATGATCGCTTGTAATGCGATGCAGGAGCTTGTTGCAGGAAATGATATTTCCGCCGATCAAAAAGAAATAGTGCGCTGGTTTAAGAAGAGTGCGAAAGCAACCAGGGTTGAAACATAGCTTTTCGTTCAATTAAGTAACTTCACTGATCTAATATTAATGAATCAAATTCATCCTCCTAAGCCACGCATACTGCTCATTTCTGGCTATGATGCCGCTAGCCATCAACAGTGGCGAAAAATACTTGAAACAGGTTTACCACAATTTTCCTGGACTCAAATCGCGTTACCCGATCGTTATTACGCTTGGCGAGTTAGGGGGAATGGATTGACACTTGCGACTCAATATAACGATGTTCTATCGAAGGAATACGACTGCCTTATTGTTACTTCTATGGTCGATTTAAACAGCTTGATAGGCTTTGTCCCTAGGCTGGCCAACTTACCCTGCATTGTTTATTGTCATGAAAATCAATTTGATTATCCAAAGACTCAACACCATCAAGACACAGCTAATAGGCTCAATGCTCAGGTTGCTTCAATTTTCGGAATGTACATAGCTGATAAAGTAATATTCAATTCCGAATATAATCAGAATTCGTTTTATAAGGGGGCTCGAAAGTTGGTAAAAAAACTCCCTGATGGCATTCCCAATGGTTTTATCGAAGACCTGGAGCAAAAAAGTACAGTTATTCCCGTTCCAATTGTTTTACCTAAAGAAGCAATTCCCACTAGAACTCATAGTGGACGAGTCTTAGAGATAGTATGGAACCATCGCTGGGAATTTGATAAGCAGCCCGAAGTCTTATTTGAAGCGTTGAGATTGTTTAAGGAGAAAGGTTATCAGTTTTCTTTGCATCTTCTTGGACAAGCTTTCCGAAATTCGCCCGATTGTTTTGAGTCCGCCAAAGCTTTCTTTTCTGACGAGATTGTTACTTGGGGTTATCAACCGCTAGAAGATTATCACCAAATATTAAATAAGGCAGACCTTGTTGTATCTACCGCGGTACATGATTTTCAAGGACTTAGTATGTTGGAGGCTATTAGTCGAGGATGCCACCCAATTGCGCCTAATAGGGTGGCATATCCTGCATATATCAACCAAAACGATTTATACCGTTGCGACTCGGTGGTTGAAGAAGAACAATGCTTGTGCGACAAATTGATCAAGTTTGAAGAACAAAGGACAAGATGCAGTCAAGTAATATCATCAAATACTGGAAGTAAAAGCGCTAATAAAAGCGATAATAATTATCTAAAAAGAATGTTAGATTTCGGCGAGATGACATTGCTACCTCAGTATGAGAAACAGATATTACAAGTCATAGACCAAAGCCATCAAATCGAGAAAAGCTGATTTTCTAATGAAATATTCGATTGATATCAGTATCATCCTTAAACTGAACGAGTAATACCTACCGTCAGAGATAATGTTAGATTTTTGAATCTCAAGCTAATCGATAGAATTCCGAACTATGTCAAAATCCAATAACAAGAGTTTCGACTCTAACTCGCAAACAACGGACGATAAAAAAGAACGCTATTTTTCTCCAAAATACTGGCCTACTCATATCGGGTTATTTATTCTCAAATCAATAGCCAAACTTTCGCCTAGAAACCGCTCTCGGTTAGGGAGTGGGCTCGGTAAGCTAATGTACCGGTTAGCTACGAAACGTCGCAGAGTGGCTAAAATAAACTTATCTTTGTGTTTTCCTGAACTCGATGAGGTGGCATTAGAAGCTCTTCTTAAAGAAAATATGAGCGCTTCTGGAAAGGGATTAATAGAAACAGCGAGCTGCTGGTATAGTGATTTAGGTAATCAGCAGCAGCACTGTGAGGTGATCGGTAAAGAAAACCTAGATGCAGCTTTAGAGAAAGGGAAGGGTGTCATTCTCTTGAGTTTTCATATGACGAGTTTAGAGGTCGGAGGCTGCTTATTAGGTCAACATTACGATTTTCTTGCCATGTACAAACCAAATAAAAACCCGTTGTTCGAAAAAGCAATGACGGACGGCAGAGAACGGCACTTAAAGGGCTTGTTAAACAGAAGTAATTTACGAGGGACTATTCGCGCACTTAAGAACAACGATATCGTCTGGTATGCCGCTGACCAGAATTATGGTGGAAAAACAACGGTATTT
>JAHRVB010000152.1 GCA_019090895.1 Kangiellaceae bacterium | reverse complement strand
GTAGGATGATCAATATTTTCCACAACAGTAGTTGCGCCGTTAAACTTAACACTTGAACAACCGGACAAAACGAATAAACATAGAATAGCTAGCACAGAAACTTCTAGCATATAACATTTCCGCTTCAGCTCGAGAGAGTTGAATCAACTTGACCAACTGACCAATCCAATTCATTCATTCCGATATACAACCCTGCCATCAACAACCGTCATCGATATTTTGGTATCTTTAATCCGTTCAACTGGAATGCTCAATATATCTTGTTCGAGCACCACAAAATCTGCAAGAAAACCAATTTTTAGTTGACCTAACTTATCTTCTTGAAAACCAGCATAGGCACTATTAACGGTATAAGCTTGTAACGCTTGTTCAACACTAATTTTCTCTTTTGCAACCCATCCTTCTGGATTTTTACCATCTAAGGTCGCACGAGTAACTGCTGCGTAAATCCCTTCCATCACATTCATGGGTGCGACAGGACTATCTGACCCAAAAGTCACTTTCGCTTTCGCGTCAAACAAACTCTTAAACGCATAGGTCGTTTTAATTCTATCTGAACCAATACGTTTTTCAGCCCACCGACCATCATCGATGGCATGATACGGCTGCATAGACGGAATAACGGACAACTCATTCATTCGTGTAATGGCTGATTCACTTAAATGTTGCGCGTGCTCTATACGCCAACGTCGATGTCTATTTTTAGGATTGTTTTTGGCCACAGACTCAAAGCTATCTAATAACCAATCATTGGCTCGGTCACCAATCGCATGTACAGTGACATGAAGACCAGCTTTATCCCCTGCTGCAATCCAGTCTTTAAACCCATTAAGTTCATGAATAGGAAAGCCAAATTTATCAGGCTCGTCGTTGTACGCGTTATAAAACCATGCCGTTGTACTACCTAGCGACCCGTCCACTAATCCTTTTAGTCCTCCCCATCGATGTAACTGATCACCGCGACCATTTTTTGCTACATAATCAGCTAATCTTGCGTGGGTTTGAAGCGGGACAAAACTGTATATCCGCATTTTTAAATTATTGTTATCGTGCAGATATTGAAATGCCTTAAGATGCTCCCAACTACCCATATCGTGTATTTGGGTAACACCAAAACTAACAGCATGGTTAATTCCCTGTTCAAAGTACTCAGCTTGCTCCTTAACTGTTATCGATGGAATTACCTTACTAATTAATTCCATCGCGGCGTCTTTAAAAACTCCCGTGGGATTGCCGTTTTTATCTCGAACAATCTCCCCCCCAGCGACATCAGGTGTATCTTTATTAATACCTGCCAATTTCATGGCTACGCTATTGGCTAATGCCATATGACCATCGGTTCTCCAAAGGTAAACCGGCGTTTTTTGCGTCACCTTATCAATCCAACTCGCTTTGGGTAAATCACCGCCCCACGCTTCATGATCCCATATACCCATCAACATCCATTTCCCAACGGGCATGGTCTTAGCAAATTCACCAATCCGCTTAACAAACTCATGCCGGCTCGATGCATCTCTCAATTGAACTGCCGACAGTAAACCTGATACTTCACCAAAGTGTGTATGGTTATCAATAAAACCTGGTGTCACTCTTTTATTCTCCAAATCGGTTACTTTAGTTTTAGGACCTATGAATTTGTTAACCTCGTCGTTGGAACCGACAGCAATAATATTATTCGCTTTAATCGCTATGGCTGAAGCACTAGGGTTATTCTTATCCCCAGTCCAAATCTTTCCATGATTAAAAATAAAATCAGCCTTTATTTCTGTTGTCATGTCTGCATGAACAACAGCAGAACTAAAAATAGAAATCATGAAGAAAGTTAACACTGAAAACCATATATTCATTTTGTTTATCCTCTTGGAATTTGATTCTACTGTCTTTTCTACAACCTAATAACCACATAACTTTCTTTCGCAGGGGATGCCATCTGCATCACCGTCGATCATTACATTCGGACAATTCTTCAAGTAGAACTTTGCCTCCTTGCAAGATGTCATTTGAGAACAATGTTGCTTTCCATGACAAATAAAGTCAGCGTTGTCCAGTTTTGTGGGTGACACTTCTTTCTTAATGAACTCTTTTACCGTACCGGGCATGGAAATGGGTAAAGGCTCAGGTGAGAAAGTTTGGTATAAATACAGCACCGATACCAATCCCATAATAATAAGAACCACTCCCGGCCGGCTATTCCTTCCATTTCCGTTTATAACAGGAATATTTTTATTCCCTGCAAACCCTCCATGCGGTTTAGTTTCCACACCTTTAATAGTTGCATATTCCGCACGCCCCTTGCCATTAGAATCCAAAAGCCTGTCAAAGAATATTACATCGCCAACTGACGGTTTACGAACCATATGTTCCAAAGCTGACATATGAATAAAGACATCGTCTTCATATGACTCGCAATCTATAAAACCATAGCCTTTTTGCACATTCCAATTTATTAGTATTCCTTTGTCTTTCACTTTAATTTTCGTCTCGCCACTGACCTAAGTAATCGACAATCGCCTTAGGCGCATGTATTTGTGGATCCGATGATTTATAGTCCTTCGCTTGTTCTTTCGTTTTCACATAGGAAACCGCCAACTCATAGGCTTCTACAAAGTCATTCGTTTCATTGAGTGCTTGATTAAAAAAGGCATCACCAAAATAGGTAAACTCAGCTTCGTCTGAGCATCCGAATGACGTTTTATCTTCCGCCGAAGCAGTTATAATCAAAGAATGATCATCCTGTAGTTCGGGAATAAACAATCCTGAGTAACAAGCTGACACTACAACCACCTTTCGTTTAATTCCGGTAGTCTTCAATGTTTCAGCTAAGGATTTTGCGCTTAATTCTGGAAGACTCAATCCAGACTGTTCCAATTTAAATGTCGCCTTTTTAGAACCATGACTCGTCATATAAACAAACAAAATATCCTGTTCGAGATCCATTTTATTCGCCAAGTAACCAATAGTTTTTTGAATACTTGTATTGGTAGCGAGAGGGACTTCTTTAACTGTATCGCGAGAATTGATAAGCACAGCGCTCTTACCGGTAGTATTAAATTTCTCTTTAAACAAAGATTCAACAAACTGAATTTCTCTGCGAAAAACTGCTTGCGTTCCATCGCCAGAAATTCCTAAGAAGTACAAATCGATTTTATTGGGGTCGTTAGTATCGATTTTACTGTGAGTTTCTTCAATTAATTCAGATTGATTGTAAAGGGCTATTTCATTTAAAGACGAGGCAGAATTAAAAGGTTTACCATCATCTGATTCAACTAATTCCCCGAAGTTCCAGGTTCCGCTTCGGCTAGAAATTCCATCCTTCGGTTCCGCATAAACAATTTTGCCCTGTCCGGAGTAGCGACCGTAATTAAAACCACCTTCGTACACATCGCCATTCTTATATTTCAGCCTTCCCTTTCCTTGGTACTGACCAAAATTAAATTGGCCTTTGTAATAATTACCCTCTTTACTGAAGTGCTCACCCTCGCCATCTAATGAACCAAATGAAAACACACCGATAAACTTACCCTGAGAAGCGTCGTGTAATGTTCCCTGCCCTGGTAATTCCAATCCTTAAAATCACCAACATAAGTGGTACCTTGACCATCAGAGAACTGACCGGATATTAATGTACCGTTTTCAAATTCCCCTTGGTAAAACATACCGGTTGGGTAGGATAATCTTCCATCTCCATGAAATTCGTTTTGTTTGAAATATCCATCATAAATACTGTCCTTGAGTTCTAGTACTCCTTTACCATTCATAACGCCTTCTTCAACTTCGCCGGTATAGGTACTCTGATTCAAATACTTCATCACTCCTGTCCCGGTCATTAGACCTTCGAAGAAGTCTCCTTCGTACTCAAAGTTTTTACCCTGGATTACTTTACCTTTGCCGTGAAAAAGACCTTTCCGAAACTCACCAACATAATTAGAACCGTCACTCCAAACCAATTCACCCTGACCACCGAATTGTTTATTGACCATATCACCGTCATAAACAGATCCATCGGGAAGCTCAGCTACGTAAATAGGTTTTGGATAAATTATCCACTGGGCTATAAGAACTGCTGCGATTCCACAGGCAAAGATTAAAACAAAGTTGAGTATTTTGTCATTCATAGGGTTGATAAATCCTTCACAACACTGACTGCTGATGAATTTTGTTTATTAATGCTAATCCGGGATTTTGTTGGCAATTTGTAGAGTATTAATAAGTCGTAACTTAAGGAGTCTATTGATCGATTCTTCAGAAAGAGACTTAATCGAAATTTAATTAGAGAGTTGAAGTAAATATACTGGTGATGCTCAGTGAAACGATTATAGATAAGCAAGGTCACTTGAGATAAAGCCAGTATCCAATCACTAATGAAAATAATTCTACTCACAACCACTTATTCCTTTGATTCCGTTAATGTTCTATATCGCTATCATCCGTGTCCCATACAGCGAAAATCCTGAGAACTCATTCAGTTGAGGTTAACAGCTTGATTTGGATAAGTAAATGGGGGGAACCTGTTACGAGTTATGAGGTAAGGGAACAGGAAAGTTGCTAGTTTCGAGGGAAAGATAGGAAAAAGACGGAGCTAGGGAAAAGAAGTTACTAGTTCGGAGTATGCCTCTAAAGCAAAGATGGGGGAATTGGAAATTTGATTTTGAATTTCGATTCGAGAGTGCAGGTCCTTCTTTAGGGCGACATTTTGCTGAAGGTGAATTGTCAGCCTGAAGATTGACCTTCCTTATATCGGTAAATTCGGCGTATCAATGATTTGCTTGTATCTCTGGAATTTATTGGAGTAAACCCCCATTGCTAATAATACTACCAGCTGATAATTTAGCTACCACATGCCCTACTATTGCAATACCCAACTGCCAATGAAACTCCTGCTTCTATTTTCAATATTACTCATTAGCTTAATCCCGACAACTAGTTTCGCCGAAAAAAGCTGTACTTATACCACTTATAAATGGAACACTGTACAACGCAAAGCCGTTGATTTTAAAACAGTTCAACATCCCTATTCTGCATTACAAGGTCGTGAAATCGATAAGCAGACAGGTTGTACAGTATGCCAAGAAGACCAAATAGAAATAACAATTACTGGTTTGAAGCCAGTGAAGATGTGCAAGATTCTCGCAGAAGACCTTCAACATTTATTATTAGAACAGGTCGAATCTTATCAAAATCAGATTCAAACGGTTAATCGGAATCAAGCACCACTAGTGCCTATTCTAAAACTTGTGGGATATCGGGTGGGAATGACTAAAGGAACAATTGACCAACAAGGTAACAGAACTGAATTTAGTAATCACTCCTTTGGGATCGCATTGGATATTAACGATGAGCAAAATGGTTTGTACGACCAATGCATCACATTTGGGTCTCACTGCAGACTAATTAAAGGTGGTAAATGGCATCCGAGACAAAGTGGGTCAATAACTGCCGAAAGCGATATTGTTCATTTTATGAAACAGCTTGGTTTCAAATGGGGAGGCGAAATCAAAGGCAAGCAAAAGGACTTTATGCATTTTTCGCCGACAGGTTATTGATTAGCTAGACTATGTTCTCAACCCCTTGCAAGACGTTTGATCTGAATTGTGTGCAAATAAGAGAGATTGAATTGCTAGAATAGGAGGGTTATAAGCCTCCTACTCATATTGCTTAGCTTACTTGGGAATTGTAGCGACTTTCAGACTGAAATCGATAACCTGATTTGATTAACTGGCTATTGAATACTTCATTGTGTGTACACTGTTGCTCTGCATTGCTAGGAAGCTGTAAATCTCCACAAATTGAACAAGCTTTGACTCTCATTCTTCCTTTTCTAAAGGTCACCCATTGGTGCTTAGACATTTCCATAGTTACCCCGTCCAACCTCGTTAATTCAAGTCCGACCAGTTTGCCTATAAACAAATCCTAGGTCTAGTCTCTTACACTGATAGACCCTTGAGAGATATCGTCATTTTGTTGTGCGAGATGTCTTACAGGGGAATAAAACCAGTTACGAGCTTTTAGTTACGAGTAACGAGCTTTACAGCTCCCCTTTAAATAGCGGCAGCGATAAAATGGTAAAGGTTAAGTCCAGCTAAACCTAGGATAACAAACCAGGTTAGACAAATTCCCGCGAACCGTCCAAAGCTAACTTTGACAGTCTTACCCAATCCGTAAGCATGCAGAACACGTGCAATCACTAATGCGGCGCCTGCGATATGAACAATCCAAGAATTGGCATGATTGTTCTCGAAGATCATCAACAGAATCAGTGCAAATGGCACATATTCTACAAAATTGGCCTGGACTCTAATCGCACGATTAAGCGATTTACTTTCACCGTGACCAATACCAATTTTTAGCGCCCGTCTTTTTCCTGCCACGTTATAAGACAGTACAATTAAAAGAATACCCAATAGACTTGCGTATAAGGAAGTTATAATCATTTTAGTGCCCTCTCGTTTTTTATTGTTGTCGTGCCGTTTATTTGTCTAATTTAACCGCTAGTTGCAACTATATTTACCTATCTCCCAGCTCCTACCTCCATATCTTAACTGTCACCCAATCAACTCTATATACTCCGACTCCGTCAACACCTCTACCCCTTTGTCCGTAGCAGCGTTAATTTTATTAGCACCAACTTTCTCTCCAGTCACTAAATAGGTGGTTTTTCCAGTGACTGATTTTGCGACTTTTGCGCCGAGCAATTTAGCTTTCTTTTCCATATCACCACGTGATCCAGTAGTCATGCTACCGGTAAATACGATGTTCTTACCTGAAAGTACGAGTTGATCTTCGTCTTCACTACTTAAAGAGACAATTGGCGTAATTTCTAGGTTAAAGTCTAACGGGTAGACTTTAAAAAACTCTTCTTTAACATTAGCCAGACCTTCAAAAATAGCTTCCGCACTTAGAGTCGCAAAACCATCGATTTCAACCATACCTTCAACTGATAGATCGAACAACGCTTCTAACGAATGATGTTGTAATAATTTCTCACAGTTGCCACCGGCTAGTCGGGTCACACCGAATGCGGCCAAGAATCGCCAGTCTTCAATTTGAATACTTCGGCTGGAACGTAACTGGGTCATTAAGTTTTCTGCAGTTTTATCACCGAATCCGTAGGATACTAATGTTTCTTGGGTTAGTTGATAAATGTGATGAATTTTCTTGATTCCTTCAGCGTGCAATTTTTCAATCACTTTAGGACCAAAGCCATCGATATTACCAAGAGTTTTAAAGAAATGAATCAAGGTATTTTCTGTTTGCGCAGGACATTCTGATTTATTGGGGCAGATTAAATGATCACTTTCCCAAATTAAATGAGTACTACAACTTGGGCATTCATTAGGTAAATCAGGTTCAACAGATTTAATTACTTTTTCAATTTTGGGGATGACCAATCCGCTGCGCACCAATTGTACGATTGCGCCTGCCCCAACACCGTTGGTCTTTACCATATTATAATGATGCACTGTGGCCCGACTAATCGTTGCTCCACTGAGCTTGGTTGGCTGCAGTTCTGCGACGGGGGAAACTCGACCAGTCCGGGACGTTTGCGGTATAACTCTCAGCACTTCGACTTCTGCTGAATCTTCATTCACTTTAAAAGCTATTTGCCAACGATGATGATGTCGCGTTGATCCCATGTATTGCTTTAATTCTTCGGCAGTTGTTTCGATGATAATGCCGTCGACATCGTAATCCACGGCATTCCAAATGGACTCACAAATCGATTCAAAATCATTGACTAGAGAATGCCGACTGCCTTGCCAATTTTCAATTTGAGAGAATGGAAAGAATACACATGCGCCATCATCAATAGCTTGTTGAACATGAATATCTACTTTTTTCTCAGCGATGATCGCCGCTTGAATATTACGAGAGTTTTCGAAATGCTCGCTAAGTTGGTTATCGAAATAACTTTTCTTGATGACAATTTCGCCTGGGCCGAGTCCACGCTCACTGTTACCGGCAACTTGCAATCCACGTTTAAATGCTCGAGTAATATCTTGACCCCTAACGCCATCGCCTCGAGTGTAAAGTTTCTCTCCGTCATCAAAAGCAGCATAACCATCAAGTTTTGGAGTCACTCTAATTTCGATTCTATCGGCGTCAAAGTTAATTTCTTCCGCTGCTTTTAGAAGCCGTTTGATCCACTTTTCAATTTCATTGAAAGAATAGGCCTTATCGGTAGAGAGCATTTTCTGAGGCAGTTGAACTGTTTTTGCATCAACAACTGATTCCGCTTCCACTGTTTGAAGATAAGGATGTTCGGGCTCTCTTCGTTTTAATTCAGCGAAATAAGTACCGTCGTATTCGCTATCGTCTATCAACGGATAACCTGCTCGATAAACTGCGTTAGCAATTTCAAGTAGGTTTAACAATTCAATAGTCGTCAGAGCACTAACATCCTCAGAATTAAAAAGCGCGACAATTTCATCGTTCTGCATTTTACTAAAAGCTGATTGATTATCTTGGTCATTAATTGTGTGTATAATAGATAATTGTTGTGCTGATATTTCAGTGATCATAAAACTCGTTTATTAATAATAAGTATGAAAATAATAGGAGGTATTGGCTTGTATTGGCTTGTATTGTCTAAGTGAGCCACGTTATTTGTGTAATTTACTTAAGCCGGTCTATTCAAACTGAATGAACCGGCCGGTCTTTATGTAGAGACTACATAGACAGCTTGAAATTATAATCTCGAATTTGATCAAGACGATGGTTATGAGTTTGTTTTGAGTAGACAGATTTAGTTTCATCGAGAATATCACCGCCTAACTCTTGTTGTAATAACAAACAGGTTTTATACATGGCGTTGTAAGCCACTTGAGAATCCTCAGGGCCAGGCATTGTCATAAAAAGTGCGAAGGCAGGCGTTTCGAAACCCTCTAAATTATTCACTTCAAATGTACCGGGTGCGATTCCATTAGCAAGACTAAATAAAACAGGTCCGGGCTTGGCTCCTGCTCTCATTCTCCGATGAAAAATCCCCATCTCACCATGTCGAAGCCCTTGTGAAAGAAAAATTGGTAGGAAGTCTCTTCCTTTAAATTGATAACCTTCAGCGGCTTGTAAAGTAAGTGAAAGCACCATTGCATCTGGTCGCTGAATTTCATTTTCATTTGGCAGCGTTTCGGGGTGGACTTGTTGATCAATTGAGTGGGGGTGAGGCACTTGTTCAGACTGGTTTATCTGCTCGGTTTGACTTACACGAACATTAGGATTGGTTTGGCTGTTTTGATCAGCTTGCTTAAATTGAGTATCTGATTCGACTCGTCGTGCGGCTCCAATATTTTCGTTTAAGGTACTTCCTGCAACATCAGCAAGTTTGTTAGCCAGCTCACTGTTTTTATTGTCCAGATTTTCTGTGAACGATTCGTTATCATCTTCCTGACTAATAAACGAATCAATGGATGTGCCTTGAAGTTTGGGGCGAGCGGAAACAACTTCATTGGCTGCGATTCGGGACGCTTCTCTTGAATCTATTTTTAGTTCTTTATCATCATCAATTCTAAATTCTGATTCTTCTTTAGAAGACTGTCGTGCAACACCTACACCAGCCATGTCGAATCCAGCACTGTCGACCTGCTCATCGAGATTGCCAAACTGTCTTTTTAGCTTGTCATTCTCTTGCTGGATCTTTTTCTTTTTATTGTAATCATACAAGATGTAGCCAACCAATGCGCAGCCAGCAACAAGCAATGCGATTCGAATTTGCCAATCCATACCTTACTACCTTTTATTCCTAATTATCCGTCAAGTGCTTGCTGGCTTTTATTATATAACGCTAAACCGGCAAATTCGTCTCATGTCTTATTTGTATTGTCTTTTCTTTGTTTTAACTCTTAACTCTTAGCTCTCAACTAGCAACTCTAATCTTTCTTTGACTATCTTAAAACTAAATCCCAGCCAAAGTCGCCGCTTCATCTACATCTACAGAAACTAGTCGAGACGCTCCAGGTTCTTGCATAGTCACACCTGCTAATGCATTCGCCATTTCCATGGAAACTTTATTATGAGTGATGTAAATGAATTGCAAATGCTCAGACATTTCTTTAACTAATTTACAGAACCGGCCTACGTTAGCGTCATCCAGTGGTGCATCGACTTCGTCTAACATACAAAATGGTGCTGGGTTTAATCTAAAGATTGAGAAAACAAGTGATAATGCCGTTAACGCTTTCTCTCCACCTGATAACAAGTGGATGGTACTGTTTCGCTTGCCTGGTGGACGCGCCATAACGGTAACGCCAGTATCCAAAAGATCTTCGCCGGTCATTTCTAGATAGGCATGCCCACCACCAAATATTTTAGGAAACAATTCTTTTAAACCACTATTCACTTTATCGAAAGTTTCTTTAAAGCGAGTTCGCGTTTCTTTATCGATTTTTCGGATCGCTGATTCAAGTGATTCAAGAGCTTCGTCTAGATCTTCATTTTGAGCATCCAGATAAACTTTTCGTTCTGACTGATCTTTATGCTCTTCGATTGCCGCGAGATTAATCGCTCCAAGCCGTTGGATTCGGCTGGCGACAGTTTCTAATTGCTTATTCCAATCCTCTTCACTGGCTTCTAAAGGTAAATCTTTGAGAATTTCTTGAATATCTTCATCGTGGCTTTCTATGTTTTCTTCTTGAGTACTTTGTTTAGTACTGTTTTCTGACCATTGCATTCTAAGACGTTCAAGTCGACTTCGCACAGCCTGAGCGGCTTGCTCAGCTTCCGAGCGTTGCTTTTCATAAACACGTACTGATTTTTCGACTTCTTCTAACTGGTCTCTTGCTTTAGCCAACTCTTGTTCGGCCAGTAACCGTTTTTCCAAAGCGTCTTCTAACTCAATTTGTAAATCATCGTCTGGTGAATTGGCCTGAGCGAGCGCAGTTTCAAGCGATTGTTTCCTGCTTTGCATATCACTGACTTGCGAATGCATTCGTTGATTAGTTGATTGATTCGAATTGATTTCGGTGCGAATATTAGCGACTTGCAATTCTAATTGGTGACTTTTGTCTTTCGCTTCTCTGGCAGTATTCTTCGCTTGGTCTAAGTCGTTACGTCGTTGTTCTCTTTGGTTGCTCAGGTTATCTCTCTGCTCCAAATCATCAGCCATTGCATCGACTAACTTCTCTAAACTACTTCGACTCTGTGATAATGCTTGCTCGTCAATTTGTAATTGTTGATTAAGGTCGACGCGTTCTTTTACTAAAGCATCTTTTCGTTGAACCATTTGCTCTAATTTCGCTTGCTGAGAACCTACTTGAGCTCTTAGATCACTGTATCGCTTGCTCGTAATGCTAAGAATTCTTTGTTTCTCTTCCCAGCTATTTTCTAAGTCTTTCAGCTGATCATTTTCTTGTTCTGCGATTAACTGAAGTTCTTCTAGTTTCTCTTCTAATAACGTTAGTTCTTCAGAAAGTGTCTCAAGTTCAACTTCTCTTTCAAGTACGCTGACTTCATCCGCCGCTTTTTTAGTGATTCGAATCCATTGAGTGCCAACCCAATAACCATCCTTACTGATAATTGACTGTCCCGCTCGTAACGCAGAACGGTTAGCAATTGCTTGATCAAACGTCTCCGCCGTTTTAACATTCGACAACAGACTCTTAACGGCGGCGCCATTAGCTACTTTTTCTGAAAGGCTACCCTCGATAAGGCTTCCTACAGCAACCGTTGATTGCTCACTAAACAGGCAGACTGAGCCGCTTTCTAGTTTGCTGATTTGATCGGTAATTTGCTCCAAATTGTCTACTGTGATGGCCTCTAAGTAGCTACCTAACACAGTTTCAACGGCAAGTTCCCAGCCAGATTCAACTTTAAGACTTTGAGCTAATTTATTGTTATTACTTAGGTTATTAGTTTCTAGCCATTGTTCAACACCTTTATCGGAACTGCCTAACGCTGCTTTTTGCATTGCTGAGAGTGATATATGTCGACTTTGCACTTGCTGCAATGTTTTCCGACTTGAGTCAATATCTGACTGTCGCTGGCGACGTAATTGGCGTTGACTCGATATCTGCTCAAAAAGATTTTCAACCTCTTCGGACAACAATGTAGTCTGTTCTTCAACTTTGCTTAATTCTAATGACGCTTCCAATACGTCTTGTTCAATGGGCTGCGCTTGGAGTTGGCTAGATTCTTGTTCGTTGCTTTCAATGCGCTTAGCTAAACGGTCGATCACCTTATCAAAATGTTGGATTCGAGTTCGTTCAACTTCCATTCTTTGGCTATTTTGAGCAGAAAGTCGATTGTAATTTTCCCACTCTTTTTCCCAATCAAGAATTTCGGCTTCAAGCTCAGCAAGCTTCTCTGCCGCGTCTTCCATGGTTTGTTGCTGAATTTCGAGCTCCGGTTCCAATTCAATGATACGTCCGCTCAATTCTTCTAGATCTTGTTCGTCTTGACTCATTTGCTCCATCATCTGAGACAAAGATCCTGATACTTGCTGAAAATCTTGATTAAGCTGAACCTGTCTTTCTTTCTTATGGGCTATGCCTTGCTCTAATCGCGCAATATCGGCGCCAATTCCATAGAATTTACCTTGGGCGGTATTAAAACCATCTGAAAGGTCGATGTGCTCTTCGCGGGTCTTTTCTATTTGAGTATCAGCATGGCGTTGTTCAGCCACACGTGCCTCAAGATCGGTATCTAACTTACTTATTTCGGCAGATAACACTTCGACTTGCTGATTAAATTTTCGCCATTTGAGAGCCGATAATTCACCTTTTAATTTGCGTTCTTCCTGCTTAAAATCTTTATATTTAGACGCTGCATTGGATTGTCTCTGTAAATGAGCCAACTGTTTGCCTAATTCTTCTCGAATATCGGATAAGCGCTCCATATTCTCTCTGGTATGGCGAATTCGAGTTTCTGTCTCTCTTCTTCTTTCCTTATATTTGGAAATACCCGCTGCTTCTTCAAGGAAAACTCGTAACTCTTGAGGTTTTGACTCAATTAGTCGAGAAATCATTCCTTGCTCGATAATTGAATAGCTTCGAGGACCAAGACCGGTTCCCAAGAAAATATCGGTAATATCTTTACGACGACACTTAGTGCCATTTAGAAAGTAGCTCGACTGTCCTTCTCTTGTTACCAAACGGCGGATGCCAATTTCGGCATAACCAGCGTATTCTCCGGTCAAAGTACCGTCTGAGTTGTCGAATACCAATTCAATGGTTGCCTGACCGACTGGCTTTCTCGAGGTTGACCCATTAAATATGACATCGGTCATCGAATCACCGCGCAGATGTTTCGCTGACGATTCGCCCATCACCCATCTAACCGCATCAATCAAGTTCGATTTACCACAGCCATTAGGTCCAACGATCGCCGTTAGGTTGTCTGGAAATGGGACGGTGGTAGGGTCAACGAAAGACTTAAATCCAGCCAGTTTTATTTGTTTTAATCGCATTAGTAATTTCTGTTTTTCTTCTAGTGCTTAATTTGTCGACTATTTAATCAGTTGAAAGAGCGTTGATGCTCGAGACAAGCCGGCAGAAACTTTTACAAATTAAGTCTGGTTTTGTTAAACGCATTAGTTTAAATTATTTCGCGACCAAAGCACACTCATAATGCTCATAATGGGATATTTATTCGACAATGAATCAACAACGTTTTCACGGCGCTCAATATTTAAACAAAGGTCTTAATCTGGTTTTACAACCAGGCATCAAGAAGTTCGTTTTTATACCTCTAATTATCAACTTCATTTTATTAGGTATAGCAACTATCTATGCCTTTGATTTGATCGGTGATTGGTATCAATCACTTCCAGTATGGCTTGAAGCTAAAGTCAATAGTGAACACTGGTACGTCAGTTGGCCTGCAGAAGGTTTAGCTTGGTTGGTAGAGAGTCTCGATTGGCTACTCTGGCCAATTATCATAATAGTTGTATTTGTAACTGTATTCTTTCTATTCGGGTTTCTAGCTAACTGGGTAGCAGCACCCTTTAATGGACTATTATCAGAAGCTGTTGAGAAACACCTAGCGGGTGAGTCATTTGATGAAGTGCCATTTAGTGTTGCTGACTTTGTTAAGGATATCCCAAGGCTAAT
>JAHRVB010000151.1 GCA_019090895.1 Kangiellaceae bacterium | reverse complement strand
CTTGCACCTAAACACAAGAGCCTTTAATCTCTAGCTATCTATTCATTTAATTTAAAAATCTTATGTTCCCTTTATCTGTTCTTGATCTGGTCTCTGTAAAAATTGATAAAACACCCGCGGATGCTTTAACCGAATCTCTCGAGTTGGCGCAACTGGCCGATGGTTTAGGGTATTTGCGGTATTGGGTGGCCGAACATCATAATATGGTGGGAATCGCCAGCGCAGCAACCTCGGTTGTTATCGGCTATTTGGCGGCAGGGACTAAGAATATTCGAGTTGGCGCCGGTGGCGTGATGCTTCCAAACCATTCACCGTTAATCATTGCAGAGCAATTCGGCACTCTAGAGTCGTTATATCCTAATAGAATTGACCTTGGATTAGGCCGGGCGCCTGGAACGGATCAACTAACTTGGCAAGCTTTGCGTAGAGATCCAAGAGCGTCTGAGCAATTTCCGCACGATGTTCAAGAGCTGCAACAATTTTTTGAGCCGGTAAAAGAAGGGCAGGCCGTTCAAGCGGTGCCAGGGGGCAATCTAAATGTTCCCCTTTGGATGTTAGGTTCTAGTTTATTTGGTGCGCAACTGGCGGCTCAAATGGGTTTGCCTTATGCCTTTGCATCACATTTTGCGCCAGCATCATTGGATCAAGCTTTAGAGCAGTACCGTCATTTTTTCAAGCCATCGGGTCAACTAGAAAATTCGTATGCGATGCCTTGTGTTTCGGTTATTGTGGCGGATACTAATGAACAGGCCGATTTCTTATTTACTAGCATGCAGCAGCGATTTTTAGGCATGATAAGAAATCAGCGGGGAAAATTATCACCACCCATAGATGATATTGAGAACTGTTGGAATCCGATGGAAAAAGCACAGGTTGAAAGCATGTTAAGTTGTGCGTTTGTCGGGGACCCTGAAACCGTCACAGAGAAACTTCAGAACTTTATTAATAGAACCCACGCTGATGAGCTGATAGTGAGTGCCGGTATTTTTGATCAGGGCGCCAAACTTCATTCTTATGAATTATTGGCGGGTATTAGAAAACAACTTGTTCCAGCATAAATTCCATTACGATTTGAATTGATGGTTAATCGTACGCTAATATGGACCGCATCTTTTGATTCGGTTTTCTATGTTTTTTAGCTGGGGTTCGAAATTATGCCGAATATGAACAGTACTGATCAATGACAGTTGAAGAAAAATCAGTAAGACGAAGGTAGATATTAACAAGGCCTAAAATGTGCTTTATGCCAAAATATTCGTTCAATCCTTTCTGTACATAAGCTATAAAGCAGTTCAATCAAATCAAACTATTCACGAGTTATGCCCTTAGTTGCCTTTTCAAGACCTCCTACATATGATCGTTTGCACGCTGAGCATCATGATGTACTTTCAGTTAGCAAGGCTGAGCAGCAAGATATATGAGAGCTGCATATCGGATTGTTGAATATGATGCCAGATGCTTCGCTAAAGGCTACAGAGCGTCAATTCATGCGGCTCGTAGGGGATTGTAATCAAACGTTCAGTTTTATGTGCACCTCTTCATTATTCCAGAAATAGAGCGCTCAAAAGACAGTCAAGCATGGATAGATGAGTATTACAAAGATTTTGATGAAGTTAAATGCCATGGTCTTGATGCACTAATAATATCGAGTGCAAATCCCAAATCGAAGGAGCTCTCGGAAGAGTTGTTCTGGCCAGGTCTTATCAAAGTGATTGATTGGGCGAAGGACAGCGTAACGTCGGTTTTGTGTGCCTGTTTGGCGACTCAAGCGGTTTTAGATTATCTTTACAATATAAAACGAACGCGTTTAACTAAAAAAAATGGGGCGTATTTCAGCATCGATTAACGGACAAAAATCATGCCTTAGTAAGACACATGAATACTCGGTTTGATGTCCCTCACTCACGTTACAATCAAATACCGGCGCAGCAGGTAACTGTAAAGAGTTTCATTCCTTTAGCGGTTAGTGAGCAAGCCGATTTACATCTGGCTACAAGTGCTGATGGTTTTCGTTTATTTTTTTCAAGGGCACCCAGGATATGATGTTTCAAGGGCACCCAGGATATGATGACTTGAGTTTATATAAGGAATACCAACGAGAAGTCAGTCGACGGTTTCAGATGGAAAGCGAAGACTATCCAGTCGTTCCTGAAAATTATTTTTCCAATGATATTTTGCAGTAGATAGAATCTTTTAAAAAAACAGCTATTTCCGAAAGGGCGAAAGGTGAAAAACTTTCAGAGCGGCCAACTGAGGGTATTTTACCTTATTTAGATAATACATGGTGAAACACCGCTTTATCAATCTATAACAGTTGGCTAGGGTTAGTTTACCGGTTGACCCACTGCAATCCAAAAAAGTTATTTATGGATTGCATTGCATTGATCCTGATTTTCCTTTGCAGGGACTGTAAATTTAAATACCTGACGGGTGACCCTGAGCGGTTTAGTGACAAATGTACAGCTTGAAAGCCTGATAAATTGCGATCTTGTCGAGGGCTCAAAACTCTATTAATTGAACTGATAATGCAAGATGACGTCTCGAACATTAATAGTAAAGTATTTGTAAGACATAGCCGATTTTATGGTTTAATGCGAATGGTCTATCATTCCTCATATTACCTTGTTACTACTATGTCTTTTCAACAATCCCTAATGGTGTACGTTGATGCAGGATAGCTAATATTTATACGCAACAACTTTTTGTCCCATAAGATATGGAACCACGACTAAACCTTTTTCTTTGACGTAAAAAAAGTCAGCAGCAGAAGGTTCTAAGGTGTAAGTGTGTTCGATTTTTCCAGCTTCGTTTACTAATAATAACTTGCCAGCGATAAAATCAGTTAACAGCCACTTCCCACTACCATTTGAGTGTAGTCCATCCACATTCATCCAATCACTCCCACTCGTAATCGAAGTTATTTTCTTATTCTTTAGTGAAATTCGTTTTAAGCCACCAGTGGTTTCTGTGGTAAAGTCTGGTTTGGGATTTCGCCCCCAGGATCCTATATATAAATATTCATCTTTAACATATAACCCATTTGGAAAATCAAGCTCTTTACTCGATAACCAGATCTCTAAACCATGCGTACCCAGCTTATAAATAGCATTTCCCATCCAATCAGAAACAAATATTTCACCATTACCTATTGCTAGTCCATTTAATAAACCTGATTCTGGTGCAGGGTATCTAGCAATAATTTTACTTTTCTCGACATCGATTACAACCAGCTCTTTAACATCGGCAACGAAAAGCTTATTTCCTTGTAAGTCCATTCCTTTTGGAGAACTAAGACCTGATATCCATTCGACGGTAACATCTTTTCCATGATTTCTAATCAAACCGATTGAACCATTGTTATCTTGAGCCATAGGTGACATATTTACATTCGAAACGTAATATTGATCCCGTTTTGCGTCATAGACTACTGATTCAGGCATTTTAAAGCCTATTGCTTCCCAAGCTGTTGTCAGTTTTTTATAACTAGAAGCTGCGGACAAAGTTGTTGAAGCACCAGCCACTAGAACCGCTAGTGCTAGCATTTTAATTAATTCTCTCATTTACTTTCCTCAAAGATAAATACATACAGTTACTTTTCGATATACATCAATAAGGATTATTGACGTATATATGTCGAGGGCTTAGAATAACAGTAAGTCCCAAAGCGTCGGCTAGAATAGTAAAAGGGACATTTAGTGTCCCCTTAAATGATATGTGAGGGACAAAAGAGGAAAAAGCATGACTAAAGATACTGCTGATATTATAGGTGCTTTACAAACTGCGCTTAAATCCAGGAAAATAAGCTACCGTCAGGTAGCGGAGAGGCTAGATGTTTCAGAAAAAACGGTTAAACGTTTATTTAGAGACAAAGACTGTTCATTGTCTCGTTTAAGTAAGATATGTGATGTCATCAACTTATCACTTCATGACCTAATCGATTTTTCTAAGGTTTATTCAGAGCAATTAATATGTTTAACTGAAAAGCAAGAAAGCTTTCTTAGAAATAATCCTCATCATTTCTCGTTCCTTTTTTTACTTACCGTCGGCCATACTGCTGAACAAATTCAGACTCAAAACACATTATCGAATATAAGCCTTTTTCGATATTTAAGGGACCTTGATAAAAATGGATTCATTGAACTTGCAGAAAAAAATCGATATAGGTTACTTGTTAAAGGTAAGTTACTCGTTGCATTGCATGGCCCTCTGCATAAAGTAATACGGGATCAAAACGCTAAGTTCTTGCAATACGTTATCGATAACGATGGAAAAGACAGGATAAGTTTTCAAGCCACTTTTCGCTATATGAGTGAGCAAACTCTTTCATCCCTTAATCAGGATATGGCAGCTTTGTCAAATACTTACAAAAAATTAGCTCATCAGGACGAAGCGATTTTATCCAGAGACAAATTAATTCCGGTGAAATGGTGCCAGTTGGTTGCTCCCTTCAATATTTTTACCGAATGGGAAATTGATGAGTTAACTCGCTAAATAGGTAATCCAACGCTCTGAACTATTGGCTATTGCAAATTGTAAGGTTTCTCGTTATGCCTGATTGGTTAAAAAATACAAAGTGTTAATACCAAGATCTAGTTAGCAATTTTTTTAGTGTTCTAACATTACACAACTAGTGTAATCGTATTCAGTTGCACGCTGAAGATAGGTCTCATCAGCTCATTGTCAAAAATATACAACTCATCCTCGGTCTAATAACTCTGGAATTTAATGACAGTAAAAAGGCAAAAAGTGCCTATTGGAATAAGCGTTAGATGCGTTTCGGTATTTAATACAATGTTTGCTCCATATGGATTTTGATATGGTGAGAAGGGGCGTCGTTAGTCATTCTAAAAAGGTTTTATAGTGGATGTTGTGAACTGTAGAATCAAGAAAAATTCGCAAATTAATCGAGCCATGTGGATTAATGATGCTTTAAACAAGATAAAATTGACTAGGAATAAAAATGGATAAAAGTCTTGCAGTTGGCGGGTTATTATTTAGTGAGTCGATTGTCTAGTGGATAGGAATGTAAGCTAAAAGCTTTGATTAAACTTGTTGATGATGCCTGTCGTAAAAGAACTTGCTTCCACTTAAAATCCGCTAGTTGGTTATTTAGCATTCTTATCATCAGCAACAAGTTTCAAATATATCTCACGCTCTTCCTTTATTCGTTGCTGTATTTTCTCATACAGTTTT
>JAHRVB010000150.1 GCA_019090895.1 Kangiellaceae bacterium | reverse complement strand
TCATTTTTATGGTTGCCATTATATGTCTTAACAAAATTGGTATTAGCGTCACTCCTTTTCTTGCTGCAATTGGTGCCCTTTCATTAGGAGCAGGCTTGGCATTACAAGGATTACTATCCAATTATGGTGCCGGCCTAAATATTATTCTTACCCGGCCGTTTGTTGTTGGCGACACCATTTCAGTTCAAGGTGTGAGTGGACAGGTGCAGGATATCTTATTAGCGCATACCATCATTAAATCAGAAGACGATGTTAAGATCACCATACCCAACAAACATATTATTGGTGAAATATTACATAACTCAGATCAACTATCCCTGTTAGAACTGTCTGTCGGCGTTTCTTATAACAGTGATTTAGACGCTGTGATCAATATGCTGCAAATGGCCGTCGATAAACATATTGATTCTAGCAATTCAAAAAGGACGTTGATTGGCATTCAAAATTTTGGAGATAGCAGTGTTGATTTTGAAATTAGAGTTTGGGTCGAGTCTATTCGATTGAATGAATCACGTTTTGCTATTAATAAAGTCATTTGGGATACCTTAATGGCGAATAATATTGATATCCCATTCCCGCAGCGGGAGGTTAATTTGATATCGGAGAAGTGATTATTGGAATTCTGGCTAACATTCATTGCTAAAGATCTTCTGTCACAGAGAAAATGGTGTTGGAGTTAAAGGTCTCCGACCAAAATTTCTAATTTCGATATGCGTAGCTCAATTAAGAGTTTTCTTATATCTATAAAAATTGGTTGATTCTTCCATTTCAAAACTAAATAGTCCATTAATGGGTTTAGGTGACATGGACTAAAATCACCGATGATATTCAGTTCAGAAACTAGGCGAAGATAACCCCCCTAGTAAAAAGAATTACAATAAGATGAATAACTGAAACTAAAGAAAAACAGTATCTCAGCATCATTCATTATTCTCCCTTCCTCAACCTAACCCCATCCACAACCATTTGCCATTCACCGTCCACTTGGTGTGGTCCTTCGGTCACTTCGAAAGTAGTGGTTAAAGCAGCAAAACCGACAACAAAATCTTTACCAATAAATTCTTTAATCGGTCCATCAACCGATACATTTACGCCTTTTTTCGTACGCTTGTATGAAGCGGTTCCATCAGCGAGGATGAGCAAGGTCATTTCGGGGCTTTGCCAATGACCCGCATAATTGAGTTTGTCTGCAGGGAGTGGTTTGCTACAAGCTGTTATGAGCAAAGAGATTACAAGAAGTGCGATTATTCGTTTTATCATTTTATTAGTCGTCCATTTCTACGATTAGAGTGAACACTAACAAATATTAACCGTTTAAGAAACAGGTGATATTTTTCGGGCTATCGAATGGCGAATTAATCGAACCTCTTGATTTACTCCTTTTGTTGGGTTCTATAACTAGGGAAACAAGCGGTAAATGTAGATCCAATAGTCAATTCACTTTGTATATCGATATAACCACCGTAATTTTCAAGAATGTGTTTAACAATCGAGAGACCTAGACCAGTACCGCTAACTTTACGATCTCTGTTGACGTTCACTCGATAAAACCGTTCTGTTAGTCGAGAGAGATGTTCATCCGCTATTCCTTCACCGTTATCAATTACACGAAGGCAAGCTTTGCCGTCTTCAGTGAGAGACCAACAAACTCTTATTGCTGATCCGGGCGGAGAGTATTTAACAGCATTGCTAAGCAAGTTTTGGCACAAGCTATAAAACTCGTTCTCTATGGCTTTAACAAAAAGACTTTCGTCAATCACCAACTCAATCTGATGGGAATCTTTTGCTTTAGTTTTTTGAAAATCTGCCACTAGCCGTTTTAATAATGCTGGAACGTCGACAGTATCACCACTATTTTCTGAGTAGCCTTTTTCTTCTAACTTAGAGAGCACCAGAAGATCATTAAGTATTTGTTCCATTCGAATTGCTTGAAGATGTGCATTATTGATAATCTTACCTAACGATGGTGGCAAATCTTCGTCGCAGTCAAGCATCTCTAGGTAACCAGAAATAACCGTCAATGGCGTTCTCAGCTCATGAGATGAGTTAGCAATAAACGCCTTCCGTAATTTCTGTAAAGCGATTCGCTGACTGATATCTCTGGCGATTAACAAGGTTTTATCTTCACCGTATTTTATTTTTGCAAGAGATAAATGCTTAAGTGGGTCGACGGGAGAAATCATCTCAATTTCATCTTCAGAAAAGCTGGATTCAAGCAGATCGTTTATGACTGTATCACGAACAATGTTTCCGAGCTTATGACCAGAGTCTCTCGCTGGATCGATCCCTAGAATTCGTTGAGAAGTCTTATTGGCCCATTCGATTTCAAGCTTTTCATTTAACACAATAGTTGCATCGGGAAGCGCAGACATTACCGCATGATAGTGACTTGCCAATTTGGATAAATGACGTTTTCTATCTTTGTTAGATTTTTGCGTACGATAGATGTGTTGAACAATGAGCTCCCATACTCCACTCACATCTGGTGCACTTGCTGACGGTGCGCCATTTCGAATCCATCGTTCAAATGCTCTAAGCTGGAAAGCATTCCAACTTATGTACAAAGTGCTATGAATGACGACTGATAAGGTCCAAAGTTCCGATACGGTTCCAAAAAGGACCGTCGAGACAAAAGCGACAAGAATACGTAAAAATTCTACTGACCAAGCTGAATTCATGGAATGCTACCCTACTCGATCTTTCCATCAGAGAACATATAACCCATCCCTCTCACGGTAATAAAATAGTCTTGTTTGTTAAATGGCTTAAGAATTTTTCTCAACCTCAACATATGCACATCGACGGTTCTCTCTTCCAAATAAACACCCTGACCCCAAACGAAATCTAATAATTGTGAGCGGGAGTAAACTCGATTTTTGTGAGTAAGAAAAAATTTGAGCAGATTAAATTCTGCAGTACCTATTGATGTGAGCTGATCATCAATCGAAAGTTGATGAGTTGCTAGGTTAATTTTAATTCCGAGTGCTTCAATAATTTGGTTGTCGAGATTCCTACTTGAGCGTCTTAGCAGCGCGTTCACCCGTGCTTGGAATTCTCGAATAGCAACCGGTTTTGTCATATAGTCATCGGCACCACTATCCAAGCCGTTGACCTTATCCATTTCTTCAACTCGAGCCGTAAGCATCATAGTGGGAATTTCAGATAGGATCTCATCCTTTTTAAGTCGTTTAACAAATTCTACCCCTGATTCCCCTGGCATCATCCAATCGACAATCAAAAGGTCAGGCCGATTCGTCATTAGGATTTCGCGAGCTTGACTGACATTCTCAGCCTCGATCACTAGATGATTTTGCTTTTCGAGAGAATAGCGAAGCATCTCTCGAATAGGCTGTTCATCTTCAACTAACATAATTTTTGATGACATAGCTATTGACCCAATTCCAAGTTTTCTATGGTTAAGTAGTTTCTAACGGAAATATGACTACTTTATGACAGAAGGCTTAAATTTATATTCTACTTGTCATATTATAACCCAATCTCTTCCCAAGGCCGCTAATTGTCTGTGAAGAGTGTTTCACCTAAACTAATTGCAGGGTGCATTCAAAAGTAATTATTGCTAGAATTCGCGCCAATTCGTCGCTAACCGGCAAAATCATGACAAAAGCTCAACTCACCTTAGAAATTAAGCAACTTTTGATCGAAATATTATCGTTGGAAATTGGTCCCGAGGACTTAGACGACGATGCATTATTGCTTGGTGATATTCCAGAATTCGACTCTATGGCTATTGTATCCGTGATAACCGCACTAGAAGAAAATTACGGCTTTGCCACTGCCGATGACGAGCTGACGGCTGAAGTATTCGAGTCAATCGAAACGGTCGTAGCGTTCGTTACAGAGCGCGCATCAGCGTCATAATTGAAGCGCTAACAGAGCAAACTAACTTATTACTTATTGATCTAGTTGAAATCGCAGCTTAATACTTTAAATTACTAGCTAATTAGGCTTATTTTTCCTATGCTCTGCTGATCTGAACACCGTACCCGAGGATTTTAAGGTGGCTAACCAAACAACATCTTTAGCAAAAGAAAATATCAAAATCGTATTACTTGAAGGTATCCATCCCAGCGCTGAAGAAGTCTTCAGAGAAGACGGATATAGCAATATTTTCACAGCTCCAAAATCACTGCCTCAAGATGAACTCAAAGAAGTTCTTGCTGACGCAAACTTCTTAGGCATCCGTTCTCGAACTCAAGTGACAAAAGAACTGCTAAGTTTTGCACCTAAATTAAGTGCTATCGGTTGTTTTTGCATTGGTACGAACCAAGTAGACCTTGATGCTGCCACTCAGAGAGGCATTCCGGTATTTAATGCGCCATTTGCTAATACTCGAAGTGTTGCAGAGCTAGTACTGGCCGAGATCATTCTGTTATTACGCGGCGTTCCTGCAAAAAGTGCCGCTGCACACAGAGGAGAGTGGAATAAATCTGCGATTAACTCCTTTGAAACAAGAGGCAAAATCCTCGGTATTGTCGGGTACGGCCATATTGGCACCCAAATCGGAATTTTGGCTGAAGGCCTTGGAATGAGAGTTCAGTTCTTCGATATCGAAAAACAGCTTTCTCTTGGTAATGCTCGTCCAGCTGGTAGCTTTGAAAAGTTACTCGCAACATCAGATGTTGTCACCTTCCATGTGCCAGAAACTGAACAAACCCAAAACATGATGAACCAAGCGGCTTTTGAGCAGTTAAAAGAAGGAGCTATCGTAATCAACGCGTCTCGCGGGACTGTCGTTGATATCGATGCTCTCGACTCCGCATTAGAAAGCGGTAAGGTCAACGGTGCCGCAATTGATGTTTTCCCGACGGAACCTAAATCAAATCAAGAAGAATTTATCTCTCCACTTCGTCGCTTTGACAATACCATTCTTACACCTCACATCGGTGGGAGCACCAAAGAAGCTCAAGTAAACATTGGTATTGAAGTGAGTGAGAAGTTGGTCAAATACAGTAATAATGGCACAACGTTGTCTTCTGTTAACTTCCCTGAAGTTGGTCTACCAGAACTGATTAAGAAACACCGAATCTGTCATATTCATCATAATGAACCTGGTATTTTGGCAAAAATTAACGATGTTTTCTCTGCGACAGGCGTTAATATCTCTGCTCAATACCTGCAAACCAATCAACTGGTAGGTTACGTGGTGACGGATATTGACCACAAATCCAGCGATAGCGCATTTGGTAGTTTAAGAAAGATAGAAGGAACAATAAAAAGCCGATTACTCTACTAATATATGAGGTGCGGTTAATCCCGCACCGACTTTCCTTACAACACGTTTCATCTTCCCAGTTCCATTTTCTCGATTCCTCGTTTACATATACATAAATGTTATGCACCATTTCCGTGCGCCGCACCAAAAAGCGATGTACAATTGGTTGAATTAGCTTTGAGGAACCGCCGTGACGACCCGAGAACCAGAATCAGAATTCAATCTTTCACTGCTTAGCACGGCTCTGATTTTGCTCGATGAGCATTGTAAAATTGTTGATCTCAATCCAGCTGCAGAACAATTACTCGGTTTTTCTAGCCGTCAGTTAGAGCAAGAAACGTTTTTTGAATTGGTACAGGGTGATTTAACTCCTTCTGTATTAGGCGCATTTAGAGAGCAAGAGAAATCTGGGTTTATCGAAGATGTTGAAATGCGGGTCGGTACAGGCGTTGTCAGAACGAATTTAATGGTGACACCCTGCTCGATATACTCTGACGACGATATATTGTTGGAGCTCCAAACGAATGCGCATTTACAAAATATTCGTAAGGATTTACAGATTCAACACCAAAGTCGAGTCAGTGAACATCTCATCAGAAATCTTGCTCACGAGGTCAAAAACCCCCTAGGTGGAATTAAAGGCGCAGCTCAGCTACTCGAGCGAAAATTACCTGAAGATTTCTCCAACAAATATTCACAGATAATAATAAGAGAAGCTGATCGATTAGGCGCGCTAGTTGACCGATTGCTAATGCCAGCTAAACCAGAAGCCGCGCAGTTAGTTAATCCTCACTTAGCGTTAGAACAGGCATTAGAAATTGTCGAGTTACAGCTGACGGAAAAAAACCTCATTACTAGAGACTACGATCCAAGTTTGCCTGAAGTAGACATATCGCAAAACCAGATCCAACAAGTATTTCTAAATTTAATTAAAAATTCAGCGGAATCCATTCAACAAGTAGACGAACAAGGATTTAAGGGTCGACTGACAGTTCGTACCCGAATGGTTCATCAACACACGATTGGCCAATCCCAGTTTCGCCAAGTGATTCGTTTTGATATTGAAGACAATGGTGGTGGCATTGGTGAGGAATTAGTCAACGATATTTTTTTCCCTACCATTAGTGGCAAGCAATCAAGCGGACTAGGCTTAAGCATCGCTCAGAGTCTAGTACAAAGACATCAAGGTATCATCGAACTCGACCAACGTCAGAGCCCGACCCGATTTAGCGTTTATTTACCAGTATGAGGCATCTACCAAGTGGAAATTGATTACCAAAACAAAAGTGTTTTACTGGTTGATGACGATGACAGCATTCGCTGGGTACTCAACGAAGCTCTTGAGGACATGGGATTACAAGTCACTCAAACTAATACTGCCGACGAAGCGATTAACTTCCTTCAAGCTAACCATTATGACTTGCTCGTTTCTGACGTTCGTATGCCAGGACGGTCAGGTATAGAATTACTTCATTTTTGCCAACAAAATTATCCTGATCTTCCTGTCATTATTATGACCGCTCATTCAGACTTGGATAGCGCGGTAACTGCTTATACTAAAGGTGCGTTTGACTATCTTCCCAAGCCTTTTGATTTAGATGAAGTCAGCGATATCGTTGAGCGAGCTTTACTAGCGCGAAGGAATGAGGAAACCATTACTAAGAAACCAGCGCAAAACAAGTTTTCAATTATAGGTGAAGCGCCGAGCATGCAGAATCTATATCGCGCGATTGGGCGTTTATCCAACTCACATGTCAGTGTATTAATTAAGGGAGAGTCTGGCACTGGTAAAGAACTAGTTGCTAACGCCTTGCATCAGCATAGCCCTAGAAAGAACAAACCATTTATCGCCCTTAATATGGCTGCGATTCCAAAAGATTTAATTGAGTCAGAACTGTTTGGTCACGAGAAAGGCTCATTCACAGGAGCGGCCAATCGCACCCTCGGACGATTTGAACAGGCTAACGAGGGAACACTCTTTTTAGATGAAATAGGCGATATGCCATTAGAAACCCAAACTCGATTATTGAGAGTCTTATCGGAGGGTACTTTTTATCGCATCGGTTCGATTCATCCAATATCCGTTGACGTGAGAATTGTTGCGGCAACTCATCAAAATTTACTAAAGAAAGTCGAACAAGGGGAATTTAGAGAAGATCTTTATCACCGACTTAATGTGATTCCTCTTGAACTTCCTCCTTTACGAGACCGTGCGGATGATATACCACTTTTAGCCGATTTTTTTCTGACTAAAATAGCCCATGAACTCAGCGAACCCACGATCCAAATATCAGAACCAGCATTTGATCGGATGAAGCAGTTCGATTGGCCCGGAAATGTACGACAGCTCGAAAATACCTGTCGCTGGTTATCAGTAATGGCGAACAGCCAATTTATAACACCTGCAGATTTACCGACAGAGTTATCTCAAGCCACTCCTAAACTGAATCATCAACAATGGCAAAAATCGCTAGCTAATCACATCAAAAATCGATTTGTTGACGGCGATAATACAGTACTTTCGGAAATCCAAAACGACATTGAAAAAGTTCTAATTAAAACCGCATTGGAGCTATCTGCTGGTAAGAAAGCTGAAGCAGCAACTTATCTTGGGTGGGGAAGAAACACTCTCACCAGAAAACAAAAAGAGCTCGATCCTCAGTCTCATTAAAGTAGCGCTGCTCTTATTAAAATTATATTG
>JAHRVB010000149.1 GCA_019090895.1 Kangiellaceae bacterium | reverse complement strand
TCTGCTGAGACAATAATACGAGGGTCTCGTTTGAATTCTCGGTTGCTCGTAAATGGCATCCAATGAGCATCAAGCTGAGCTTGGCTTAGACCATGTGCGTTAGCAATGCCACCGTTTCTAAGTATATCTGTCATGGTTTTTACTCCCCTGAATATATTCATGTAATGAAGCATGTGTGATTGTATGAGTAGTTTATCAATGGTCTAATAGGTTAGTAAATTTACCATTTATTATGTTGAGTTAAGTAAATGGTTAACATTGATGATTGGTACAGTTGAGATGAGAAAAAGTAATAACTTATTGCCCAAGCAAATCGGTGATGCACATATCCGCTTATTACGGATCTATAAAGCCGTTATCGAGTCAGGCGGTTTTGCCGCGGCAGAAGTGCAGCTCAATATCTCTCGTCCAGCAATTAGTTTGGCGATGACGGAGCTGGAATCTTTATTGAACATGAAGTTATGTCTTCGAGGTCGTTCTGGTTTCTCGATTACTGAGCAGGGAGAGCAGGTTTATGATGCAGCGTTACAACTACTGGGCAGTATTGAAAATTTTCGATCGCAAATAAATGGTATTAATACGGAGCTAGTCGGCGATCTTAATATCGGTATCACCGATAATTTGGTCACTATAGAGCAAATGCGAATAACCCAGGCTCTCAGTGCTTTAAAACAACGAGCGCCAAATATAGTCATCAATATTCGAATGATCCCACCTGCTGATATTGAAACAGCGGTACTCAATGGCCAATTGCATATCGGTGTCGTGCCCGAACTGCGTAATTTACCCGGACTCACTTACTCCCCGCTTTATAAGGAACAATCATTATTATATTGCGGTGAAAAGCACCCGTTATTTAACCAGGACTTAGACCTAATTAGTGATGATCTCTTGCTGCAGCACGACGCCGTTGTTCCAAATTACCCCCAGTCAATTGAGATAAAACAACAACAAAAGAAATTAAAAGCGACTGCAACTTCGACCGACAGAGAGGGAATTGTATTTCTAATTTTAACGGGACGCTTTATTGGCTTTCTTCCAACTCATATGGCTGAGCGCTGGGTATCAAGAGATAAACTGCGTTCTATAGCTCCTCGCAATCGAAATTTTCATACCAACTTTTCTACTATTACTAGTAAAGGTGCCCATAACCACCTAATTCTAGATGGGTTCTTGCAGGAATTGGTTAAGAGCAGTCAATGAAGACTCTAACATTATCTAAATAATTTGAACCAGAGATAAGAAACAGCAACCAGTCATTTTATCTTAGTGTGTTTCCTCGTTGAGATTATTATCAATAGCACACAATTGCAGTATCACCTTGCCGTTGGTGTCAGTAAATTAGTCAAACTGATTGTTAAAAGTGAATCAATTTAACTATTAATAAACAATCATATGGAGACAATCGTACCTACTTTAACACGTAACTGGTTTTTATTTCGAGTTAAGTTTCGGTATAAAAGTAGGCAAGTGCTTCATACAAAGATCTCACGGTACAAATCGAGCAGTTTATGAAACACCCATTTTGGGTTAGACACAATCTTACTTCTAAACGCCATACTAAGCTCAACAATAAGCTTCTATACCTACACGAGAAATTTAAGCGTAGCAGAGGATTAATTGTGCATATACAGCAACCAAAAGTAGCTTTAGTGAACTTATCTATCCCATTAATATCATGTTGTGATCTCTTGGTTGACGAAGAAGAAGGTGACGATCAGTATGTCTCGACAGTGGAAACTGTTGGGACAATGCATGTGCAGAGAGTTTTTTTGCACTAATGAAAAAAGAATGGTTTAACCCGTTAGGAATGCTCACTCGAGAAGAAACATTTATTGAGGTTCAATATTATATCGATGAGTATTACAATTGAGCAAGACGACATGGAGCATCACAAGGAGTGAGCCCCATGGATTATGAGAAGCAAGTAACTAAACAGTGTCTAATTTAACGGGGGCACTCCAAGCTTACCGAAAGGTGGTCGACTCAGCTGATTTCACTCAAGATTCTATTAAGTCATTGTTAAACTGGTTGTATAGGCAGATAAACGTCTACACAAAACAAGCGCTGAATAGTTAAAGGACGCACCTTACAGATTCTTGTAATTGCTCCTACAGACCTCCAGTTAATAGCAGTTTAAATTTACCAAGTGGTTTAAATCTACTATTTGTGAGGTCTGAGTTCTTCTGGTTTAGATTGGGGGCTTGTAGGAAAGAACTTTACTGATAATTGTCTAGAACTCTATTGAACGTTATCGTATGTCAAAATTAATGATGTAGCCAAGGTAATTTGAGGTCCAACTTTAGAGGCCCCTCCTATTATATAGAGTTTATTATTAAGGACTACTGAACCGTGGCCATGACGAGCGGTTGGCATACTAAGTATTTCCCTCCATTGATCTGTTTTAGGGTCATAAGACCATACATGATCATAGGCTTTTCCCGTTTTCCAATTTCCCTTTGGACCAAATGCTTCGCCGCCACTAACTATTAATTTTCCATGTAGAACTGATGCAGACATACCAGCTAAAGCGACTGGAAAGGGTTGAATTGAAGTCCATTTGTCTTCTTCGACATCATAGACTTCTGCGAGTTGTTTGTTACCCAACTGCTTTCCTGATTCCCT